>NZ_JAFNJD010000007.1:0-99230 GCF_017368415.1 Shewanella sp. 4t3-1-2LB | reverse complement strand
TTGTGTTAAATATTATTTGTTGATCACATAATTGTTAGCTTTTAATTGGATTTAAATTTATGTAATTGAACTTATAAGGTGAATATTCAATGCTTATTTGTCTGTGAAATGAAGGTGTATTCATAAATGCTATGAATACATGATTAATTTTGAATGAATGATGATGAATTGCTTTTTGCAGAAAATAGCAAAAAGGTGTGGTATAAAAAATCCGGAGACAACCGTGGAGATAGCCGATTGTCTCCGGTTGGGATTAACGGCTCACCATATTGCGGATACGTTCAGCTTTCTCCCCAGCGGTTTCGTTGCTGGGCGCCGGTATTTGCAAGCCTCGCTGTACTGCCGGACGTGCGGCGATTAGCTGCAGCCAGCGTTGCAGGTGCGGTAACCCGTCAATGCTGATACCGCTCCATTCATGGATATTGACCCAAGGCCAACTGGCAATATCGGCAATGCTGTAGTCGTTACCCGCAAGGTATTGGCTGTGTGCCAACTGGCTATCCATCACTTCAAATAGACGACGGCCTTCATTCTGATAACGCTCAATGGCTTCGGGGATCTTTTTTGGAAAGTAACGGTAGAACACGTTTGCTTGCCCCATCATCGGGCCGACACCGCTCATCTGAAACATCAGCCACTGGATCACTTGGGACCGTGCTTTGGCTTCTGCCGGTAACAATTGGCCGGTTTTCTCCGCCAGATATAGCAAGATAGCACCCGATTCAAACACGGCAAAATCATCGTTGTCATGGTCCACAATGGCAGGAATACGGCCGTTGGGATTAATTTTTAGAAACGCAGACTGTTTCTGCTCCTTGGCAGCTAAATCCAGTGCATGAACTTGATAGTCCAGTCCCAGTTCTTCTAAAGCAATCGAGATTTTGTGGCCGTTAGGCGTGGCGGCGGTATACAACTCAATCATGGGAACTCCTTTACGATTATAAAAACGCATCATGCTGCTGCAACATCTGATACCAGTCACTGATACGCGGGTAGTTGCCGATGATCACTAACTGTAGTCGGGCTTCGCAGAAGGTGATCAATACATAAGCGCTGATGTCGGCGACTGTGAGGTGTTTCCCGGCCAGGTAATGCTGGCTTTGCAGCTGTTGCTCCAGTAACGGCATAAACTCAGTGACGCGCTTTTTGCTTTCTTCACCCCAGGCACTGACACAGGTTTCTCGGTCACGGTAGACGCCGGAAAGATTACGGAATGCTTGGAAGGCTGGGATTAACCCCTGCCACTCCACAATGCGATTCCACATCTCTACCTGTGCTTTCTCTAATGGCGTTTGACCAAACAGATACCGTTGATTCGGAGTAACTTCGTCAAAGTAGCGGCAGATGGCCAAGCTCTCGCACAGATGGGTATTGGCATCAATTTCCAGCAGCGGTACTTTCAGGTTGATGCTCATTTGTCGGTAGGTTTCCGAGAGGTTTTCACCACCACGAATATCAACAGTGACTCTTTCAACTTCGACACCAAGGGCTTTCAAGAAGATATTAACCCGGCGACAACTGGGGGTGGTGGCAACTTCATAGAGTTTCATCAGGCGCTGACCTTTTTCGGAACGATCGGTTAGATTACACTCTAGATAATATCAGAACGATCAGTCAAGAATAACTTGAGGAAATGTTATGGCACGTAGTTGCGGTTTTGACCACGAGCAAAAACTGGAACAGGCGATGCAGTTGTTCTGGGAAAAAGGCTTTGCCAACACCTCAATAGCCGATTTGGTGCAGCGATTGGGGATCAACCGCTTCAGCCTGTACAACAGTTTTGGTGATAAACAGGCATTATACGAAGCAGCACTGCAGCGCTATTTGGCTAAGGCGACACAACACCTGCAGCCGTTAATGCAACCAGACGCTGGGTTAGCACAAATAGAGGCGTTTTTGCGGCAGTTTGAACAACGGCAGCAGGACAATCCGTTCGGCTGTTTTATTCAAAATGCGGTGGTTGAGTATGCAGGAACCGATGCGATGGTAACGGCACAGGCTCAGCAGCTGTTTAGTCAGGTGCAATTGGCGCTACGAAATGCCCTCGAAAATGGTCAGCAGCAGGGCAATATTAGCCTCAAACTACCGGCAGACGATTTGGCAGCGTTGATGTTAGTGCAGATGCAGGGTATGCGGGTGATGAGCAAAGCCCAGCGTTACCAAGATATCAGCCGTGCTGTCGACAGCTTGTTACAGATCTTGCGCAGTTAAATGCTTGCAAACGAAAAGGCGGTCACAGCCGCCTTTTTAAGTGGATATGCGTATTATTGTGGCCCCGGCGGAGCAAATTTTGCCATCCACTCCTGCACTTGATGGTACCAATAGATGGAGTTATTGGGTTTCAGTATCCAATGATTTTCGTCCGGGAAATACAGCATACGTGATTCTACGCCACGGCTTTGTAAGGTGCGAAACAGCTCAAATCCTTGCCCAACTGGCACGCGAAGATCCAGTTGCCCATGGCTGATTAATGTTGGGGTATTAAAGTTAGCTGCAAAGTAATGTGGCGAGATAGTTTGGTACAACGCTGGATTGTCCCAGTAGTTGCCAAAGCGGGTGCTGTGTACGGCAAAGTCTGATGCCATTTGTGAATACATATCGTACACCGCCGCATGGATTAGCAACGCCTTGAATGGCTGTTGTGGCGTGCCAAGTATGATAGAACTTAGGTATCCCCCGTAACTGCCACCTCCAGCGACCATACGTTCACTGTCTATCCAGGGTTGATTTTTAAACCAGTCGGCAGCTTTCAGCACGTCTTCCAATGATTTGCTTTTCCAGTCCGGGTTGATGGCATCGGCATAGGCCTGACCAAAACCACTGGAGCCATGGAAATTAGGCCAGGCTGTGACATAGCCCCAAGAAGCGAATGTCTGGGCATTCCAGCGAAAGTGAAAGCCATCGCCAATGGCATTGTGCGGTCCACCATGGATCAACAGAAACAACGGATACTTTTTACTGCGATCAAATCCAGGCGGGTAATGCACCCACATCTGAATATCATCCCCGTTGTAGCCCTTATAAGTGACGGATTCATAGCTACCAAGCCGCACATCGCGCAATACGTCATCGTTGAACTTATCCAGACGTGACACTTTGCCATTTTGGGGATTAATACTGACTAACTGTGGTGGTTGCAGGAAACTTTCATTGCTAGCGACCAACAGTCCTGTGTCACTCACTGACGGTAGGCTGAAATTGGTGTTATGCGTAATGGCACGGTGCTGACCGCTTTGGGCATCGATGTAGTAGATACGATTGGTCGCGGCATCATCTATGCTGGCGTAAAAGCCTTTGCTGTCAGGCGTCCAGCGCCAGTTATTGATGGAGCGATCCCAGTTGTCGCTGAGACTGCGTAGTTTGCGACTACTAAGATCCAACAACACCAGTCGTGCGGTATCCGCATAAAATCCGGGGATATGTTGTTGGTTAAACGCCAGTGTCTTTCCGTTTGGGCTGAATTGTGGAGCGTCATCGGCTGCAGGATTATCTGGGGTGATATTTTCGGCGTTGTTGCTACCAATCGCTGCCAGAAACAGGTCCAAGTTGGGGTCGACGCGGTTAGCTGAGCCATAGCTGGAAAATGCAATCCATTTTTCGTCAGCTGAAATGTCATAGCTGCTGCGTCCTTGGTTAGAACGGAACAACTCATGGCCTAATGGTTGGGTAATCGCAGTAACTTCGCCCCCATCTGCCGGGATCCGAAATACATGAGCCTCACGGCGTTCGTCCAGCCAGTGATCAAAATAGGCATAGGGCAAGGCATTCCATTGATGGGCACTGACTTTATTGTCTTTGTCAGCTTTCAGCTGTTCTTTTATCTGTTCCCAGTTTTTACCGGGAAAAACATGGCTGATGAAATACAGATGCTTGCCGACCCACTTGAGACCTGAAACGCCGCTAGGGACATCACTCAGCCGCTGTGCTTCACCTGGTTGGTTCAGCGGTAATAGGTATATCTGACCCGCTTCGTCGTCGTTGCGTTTACTGATAAATGCCAGTGTGCTGCCATCAGGTGAAAATACCGGCTCACTGACTTTCATTCCGGCGATAGTTAATGGTCGTTGCTGGTTGCCATTCGGTGCAAACCACCATAACTGGGTCGAACTTTTATCGGTTTTAACATCGTACTCAGTAACCGGGGCAATAATGTGATTGCCGGCCGGGGCCACCACTGGTGTACCAATACGTTTAAGCTGCCATAGGACTTCTGCCGATAACGGTTTATTGGCTTCGGCCAGTGCTGACGTCATTGGCAGCAGTAGACAGAGTAGAATTAACGCTGTTTTTTTCACTCGCAGGCTCCTTGGAATAATGAGTGGCAGCTTAACTGCCAGTGATTTCCGGTGTTAACTATAGTCGCGAATGTTGAAAATAAACTGAGCGGATAACGCGGAGAGTAACCCGCCGAGGGCTGATATCAATCAGTCGGCGCGAGGGTTCTTCGGTACGGGCTTATCGAAACGGCTGAAATCCGGGCGCGGTAAGCTATCCAAGATACGGTAAAGTGCGATAACCAATACAGTTAACAAGGCAGCGGTGGCGAACAGTGCTGGTCCGCCCCAGTGATCAAGAATAATCCCACCCCCTAAGGGCGCGAGTGCAAAGCCAAAATCATAGGCAGACGCCGCGCCGAAATACGCGCCGCGCAGATGATCCGGTGCCAGTCTGTCGATGTGCACATTCATGGTGGGAAATAGAATGGTTTCACCCAAACTGAGCACAACTATGGCACCAATCCAGCCCCAGAATAGTTCAATGGGATTCAGTGCCAGCCATAGTTGCGATACCAGTAACAACAGTAAACCCATTTGAATGCGTCGTGTTAGTGGATAACCTGCCAACAATTTCAGCAACAGAAACTGCGATGAGATAATTACGCAGGCGTTGGTAAAGATAATGCTTGATATCAACGACAAAAGTTCAGGCGCCTGCGCTCGGGTCAGGTATTGGATCAGTGAACTGTCGGTCTGAGCATAAATAAACATGCAGAGAATATTGGCAAGGATCAGACACTGTAGCAGTTTGTCCGCCAATAATACTTTTAGCGTCATGGCCACACCGTAACGGGCGGGAGGTGGTGTATCAGCAACCTGCGTCGGGCGTTTTGGTGGCTGATGTTGAAAGCCCCAATGCAACATCAACATCAACAAGGCAAAGGCCGCCGCCGTGATATAAAAACTGGATTGTTGCCCGGTCAAACCCATCCAAACACCTGCGATGGGGCCTACGGCACACCCGGCATTGACCATAAAATATAATGCTTGCATTGCCAATTCACGGGTCTGTGGCTCGGCAATAATGTCACCTATGGTCGTAGCCGTCAGTGGTCGCCAAAGCGAGGTCGCAATGGCACAAAGTGTCATCACCGCCACATAACCGCTTACCGAATTGACCTGCGCCAACAGTGAAAATGAGATGATGTACAACCCGCCAGTCACATACATCAGCGTACGGCGACCAAAGTGATCTGAGAGCGCGCTGCCGATAAAACTGGTGAATACGGCAATTACTGCGGCATTGGACAACACCAAGCCTACCTGCGTCGCCGTCAGCGCAAATTTTTCATACAGGATCACCGCGAGAAACGGCCACACCATGAAGTAGCTGCCACGGGTAAAGAACGACCCCAGCAGCAGGATTCACATCAGTGGCGGAAATTGCCGGATGTGGGCCAGAGAAATATCGCTGTACACCTGAGTTGTTTTTACCTGAAATGTTAATGAAATGAGTAGATTTAGGATTGTAGCGATCTGGCGTAATTTTAGATAGTCAGTCGAAAGCTTTTCATCCCATCACCCGCAATTAGGCTGCAGAGGTAAGCGTTTTTTGCTATTGTCGGCGCTTTTCTGTGTGCGAACGTCAATACAGTTGTATTTCCGAAACGATAGTTTTCTGCAGCAATAATTTTACGCGTATGACGAGATATTTCTCTAACGTTAATTGTTACTTAATTTTTGCCCCTTAGTTTGGCGAGTCTGACTCTCAGCACAGTATAGGATTAGGTCTGCTGTGCCATTTATGGATAACACAAGGAACGCGATGAAACCTTTTCAATCACTGTTTACCGCCGCACTGCTGGGTGGTGCCATGATGTACAACGTTAGTGCTCAGGCCGCTAGCACTATTGAAATATCCGGTGATGCTGGCTTGGTGCTGGTGCCAGCGCTGGCTTGGGGCATGAGCCAATGGCGGAATGATGATGAAGGTCAGCAGCAGTTTTACTGGTCAATGGGCAGCACTTTAGTGACGACCGAACTGTTGAAGTACACCATCCATGAACGGCGGCCGGACGGTGACGGTAATGATAGCTTTCCTTCGGCCCATACCTCGTTGACCTTTTCGGCGGCTACCTATATCCAGCAGCGTTATGGTTGGAAAAGCGCACTGCCATTTTATGCGGCCGCCAGTTATGTTGGTTGGACTCGCGTGCAATCAGAGCGTCATCACACCAAAGATGTACTCGCTGGGGCGCTGATAGGTTATCTTAATGCCCGTTATTTTACTGAGCCTTATCATGGTGTGCAGGTTTCTGCTTATGCGGAAGGCGGGAGTATCGGCTTGAACTTGCATATGGCATTCTAGAACGATAGTTTTTTGTCGGAACTTTGCGTGAAAAATCAGTCTTTCATCAAGAAATTAACATACGCTGTTGATGGTTTTTTCTATGCGGTAAAGCAAGAGCATAATATGCGCCGTCATCTGGCGGCGGCACTATTGGCGGTGTTGCTATTCGCCTGGTTGCAGCCTGCAGCGTTATGGTGGGCGCTTATTGTGCTGTGTATTGCGTTGGTGTGGGCGGCTGAATTGATTAACTCGGCACTAGAAGGCTTGATCGACCATCTACACCCTCAGATCCATCCGCAAATAAAACATGTGAAAGACATGCTAGCCGCGATGGTGCTGGTGTTCAGTGTGGCAGCTGTGATCGTTGGTCTGCTAGCATTATACTCCTGCCTATAGCCTAACTTTCTGTTACTGTTTATTAGCAACTGCTATGAAACATCTCATTGAATCGTTGCCATTATTGCGTTAGCTTGTCATTAGCGTTGTCATCATAAGGATATAGCTGTGCAAGGTTGCATTGATGCGTTTTCATTGTTAAGTCATTCGTTTTTTTCTCCTCGTAAAACCTTTTACTGCGGTCTTTTAGCGGCGGCAGTTGTTGTGTCTTCTCCGGTGTTTGCTGACAGTAATAGTGATAAGTTTCATGTGGCCTATCAAGCATATCAGTCAGCAGTTGACGCTAAGAATAACGAGCAGATCCTGCTGATGGCAGCGCAGGTTTATAAGCTGGGTGAATCCGTTTACGCCAAAGACAGCGCCGATTTTGCCGCACTCACTATGAATTGGGCACGAGCACTGAGCCACAATACCTCACGAACGTTTGCGCAAGATAACGATAAGCGTCAACAGGCCAATGCCTTGTATCAACAGGCGCTAAAGATCTACCAACACCTTTATGGTGACGACTCAGTGCAGTTAATTGACGCTTTGCTAGGAATGGCTGCAACCGAAAAAAGTCCGACTCATGCTGACAGTGTGTATCGTAACGCCATCGATATTGCTGAGGATAGTCATGATCAACTGTTAGCAGCCAGCATCAAGATGACCGCGTTTCATGATCTTTATGGTTCCAGTGCCTATACCCGTAGCGTGCGTGATTATGCATTTGAGGCCTACGATGTATTTAAGGAAAAATTGGCGGTTGATGCTGTCAGCCGCGTTGAAACTGAATTTGAAGTTGCCAAAATATATTTTATTGAAAGGAAGTACGCGGCGGCAGAACCACTATTTCTGGACGTCGTTAAGCAGTTTTCAGTGCTCAAGTATTCCCACCCCTATGCGCTTTCGGCGCATGCGATGTTAGTCAGGCTCTATCAACAGCAAAATAATCCTGATAAAGCTACAGAGCACTGCCAGGCGATTGGCCGTATGACGCCGTGGAAGGAGAACCAAGAGCAAACGCCGCTGTTTAGAGTTCCACCAGAATACCCGTATACTGCGGCCAAAAGGTTGCAAGATGGCTGGGTGCAACTGGAATTTACCATCGACAAGGACGGTTTTGTTAAAGATCCTAAGGTGTTGCAATGGGAAGGCAGCAAAGCATTTGAAGCCAGTAGCATCAAAGCGCTGGAGCGCTGGCGATATGCGCCTAAATTTGAGAACGGTGAACCAGTAGCCGCGACCAGTCGCGTTCAGCTAGATTACAAGATTAACCGCTAAACGGTGTGTTAGTAGTGGTATTTAATTTACAGTAGCATGCCATGAATATAGAGGTTGTAGCACTTTACTATGTCACTGCTAATGTTAGGTCTAATGCCTTGGGTGGCAGTGATACAGATGCAATATGGAGATGCATATGAATAAGTCATGGATGATAATTGTGGCAATTATTAGTGTATTTATGACAGCAGCTTGCTCTACGGTGTATTCCATTGCTAACGGCGAAGCCGCACCTTATTCTGGAACCGCTCAGAATATTCAAGCAATTAAGGCTTCTAGTGGTGAACACAGCCGCTGTGGTTTACCGAATTGCAATGGTAACTGGGAATTGTATGGGTATTTAGCAATGGCTGACTTTCTTCCCAGTATGATCATCGATACGTTGTTGTTACCCGTCACACTGACAGCGGACTCTGTGGGGGAAAAACAATCGTCAAAAGACAGTGCTCGGCATTAATCAATTTGTTATGACACAACGGATTTGTCACTCTACAGGCATCCATAAATGATATTTGTGACTGTCAGCTGACAAACAAAGAAGGCGCCTTTAGGCGCCTTCTTTGTTGTTGATAGACGGCAACTATTTGTGTTGCTGCCTATTACTCTGGATCATAATCCAGCACAGGTGCCAGCCATTTTTCCACTTCTGCGATTGTCATGCCCTTGCGCTGGGCGTAATTCGCTACCTGATCGCGATCGATATTGGTGATGCCAAAATAGCGTGACTGCGGATTGGCAAAATACCAGCCGGAGACGGCTGCGGTTGGATACATGGCATAGCTTTCGGTGAGTCGGAGATCAATCCGTTGATCCGGTTGCAGCAACTGCCACAACAAGCCTTTTTCAGTGTGATCAGGGCAAGCGGGATAGCCGGGGGCAGGGCGAATGCCTTTGTATTTTTCGCGGATCAACGCATCGTTATTGAGGTCTTCATCGGCGGCATAGCCCCAAAACTCCTTGCGTACGCGTTCATGTAGACGTTCGGCAAAGGCTTCAGCCAGTCGGTCTGCCAGACATTTCAGCATGATAGCGCTGTAGTCATCGTGGGCCGCTTCAAATTTTGCCAAGTGTTTCTCAATGCCGTGACCTGCGGTGACGGCAAAGGCACCCATATAGTCGGCAACACCGCTGTCTTTGGGGGCAACAAAATCTGCTAGGCAGAAGTTATGATTACCCACACGTTCTAGCTGCATGCGTAAGTGATGGGTGGTCAGCAAAGTTTGTTGACGCGCTTCACTGTCGTACAGTTCGATATCGTCATCGTTGATGGTATTGGCCGGGAATAAGCCAAATACCGCTTTGGCGGTGAGCCATTTTTCATCAATGATTTTATGCAGCATAGCTTTGCCATCGGCATATACCTTACGCGCTTCTTCACCCACTACCATATCGTCCAGAATATCTGGGAAGTGGCCGTGTAGCTCCCAAGCGCGGAAAAATGGTGTCCAGTCGATGCGCTCCACCAGATCTTCCAATGGATAATCCTCAAATACCTGAATGCCCAATTGCTGTGGCTTCACGGGGGGATTGGCTTGCCAGTCGTGCTGCACTTTGTTGTCGCGGGCGGCTTGCAATGGCACCAGCGTTTTGCGTTTGGTCTGTGCCAGACGTTTCTCGCGCATCATGTCGTACTCGGCATAAATACTCGCGATGGTCTGGGCACGGGTCTCGTCATTGATGAGCTTACTGACCATAGGTACGGCGCGAGAAGCATCTGGGATATAAATGGCACCATGTGGATAGTGCGGGGCAATCTTCACCGCCGTGTGAATTTTTGAGGTCGTTGCACCGCCGATAATCGCCGGAATGGTCAGGCCTTCCCGGGCGAAGGTTTTGACGTTATGCACCATCTCGTCAAGACTGGGGGTAATAAGCCCCGACATACCGATGATATCAACCTGCTCTTTACGGGCGGTTTCGATGATCTGCTCTACCGGCACCATGACCCCGAGGTCAATCACCTCATAACCGTTACAGGCCAGTACCACGCCGACAATGTTTTTACCGATGTCGTGCACATCGCCTTTAACGGTGACCATCAAGACTTTACCGTTGCTGGAGCCTTGCACCTTTTCTGCTTCAATGAACGGATTCAGGTAGGCGACAGCCTTTTTCATCACCCGCGCCGATTTCACCACTTGTGGCAGGAACATCTTGCCGGCACCAAACAGGTCGCCAACCACATTCATGCCATCCATCAACGGCCCTTCGATCACATCGAGCGGACGCGTCGCTGCTAGACGTGCTTCCTCGGTGTCTTCATCGATAAATTCAGTGATCCCTTTGACCAGTGCGTGTTCCAGCCGTTTATTGACGGGCCAGTGCCGCCACGCCTGGTCTTCCTGCTTGTTGGCTCCGCTTTGGCCACCACGGAATTTTTCGGCAATATCCAGTAGTTGTTCGGTATTGCTGGAGCCAGCAACCGGACATGGCAGATTCAATACTACTGCTTCGACGCGCTGTTTTAGTTCCGCGTCAATATCGTCGTAAATGGCCAACTGACCGGCGTTGACTATGCCCATGTCCATCCCCGCCTTGATGGCGTGATACAGGAACACGGCATGAATGGCTTCGCGCACCGGGTTGTTGCCGCGGAATGAGAAGGACACGTTAGACACCCCGCCAGACACCATGGCGTGTGGCAAGGTAGCCTTGATATCTTTCACGGCATTGATGAAGTCCACCGCGTAGTTGTCGTGTTCTTCAATGCCGGTGGCGATGGCAAAAATATTCGGGTCGAAAATAATATCTTCTGGCGGAAAGCCGACCTTATCGACCAATATGCGGTAGGCACGAGTACAGATATTGATTTTGCGTGCGTGGGTATCGGCTTGGCCTTGTTCATCGAACGCCATGATGATCGCCGCTGCGCCATAACGTTTTACCAGTTGCGCATGTGCAATGAAGGTGGCCTCGCCCTCTTTTAACGAGATAGAGTTGACGATGCCTTTACCTTGGATGCACTTTAATCCGGCTTCAATCACTTCCCATTTAGAGGAGTCAATCATCACCGGCACTTTGCTGATGTCGGGTTCAGAGGCGATGAGGTTAAGAAATTTCTGCATCATCTCCACGCCGTCCAACATGCCTTCATCCATGTTGACATCGATGATCTGCGCGCCACTTTCTACCTGTTCGCGAGCCACATCGAGCGCGGTTTCAAATTGCCCCTCTTTAATCAACCGCAAAAACTTGGCCGAGCCGGTGACGTTAGTGCGCTCTCCCACGTTAACAAACAGACTGTTGGCATCTATGGTTAGCGGTTCCAGCCCGGCAAGGCGGCAGGCGACGGGTAATTCAGGCAACTGCCGTGGTTGATGCTGACTGACGGCTTCACGGATGGCTTTAATGTGAGCCGGAGTCGTACCGCAGCAACCGCCCACCAGGTTGACTAGCCCTTCTTTGGCCCATTGACCAATCACGTCAGCCATCTGCGCCGGCGTTTCATCATAGCCACCAAATTCGTTTGGCAATCCGGCGTTCGGATGCACCGAAACAAAGGTCTCGCAGATGCGCGCCAGTTCTTCTACGTAGGGCCGCAATTCTTTTGGCCCAAGGGCGCAGTTAAGGCCGAATGACAGCGGTTTGATATGGCGCAGTGAGTTATAGAACGCCTCGGTTGTTTGGCCGGTCAGGGTTCGGCCGGAGGCATCGGTAATGGTACCGGAAATCATCACCGGCAGTCGTATGCCGAGCTTTTCAAACACTTCATCGATAGCAAACAACGCCGCCTTGGCATTGAGGGTGTCGAAGATGGTTTCCACCATCAGTATATCCGCGCCGCCTTTGATAAGCGCTTCTGTGGCTTGTATGTAAGCAGCCACTAACTCATCGAAATGGATATTGCGAAATCCTGGGTCGTTGACATCGGGGCTGATGGAACAGGTACGGTTTGTTGGGCCTAGAACACCGGCGACATAACGCGGAATCCCAGTAGCTGCAGCAACTTCATCGGCGGCCTCTCGTGCCAGTCGGGCCGCGTGTTCGTTAATTTCGCTGACCAACGCCTGCATGTCATAATCCGCCATGGCGACGGTGGTAGCGTTGAAACTGTTGGTTTCAATAATATCGGCACCGGCTTGCAGATATTGGCGGTGAATCGACTTGATGATCTGTGGCTGAGTTAATACCAACAGATCATTATTACCTTTGACATCACAGTGCCAGTCGCGGAAACGCTCGCCACGATAATCGGCTTCTTCCAACTTGAAGCTCTGGATCATGGTGCCCATCGCACCGTCGATAATCAAAATTCGTTGCGCCAGCGCATCATGAATTTGTCGGGCTGCAACGGTGGAAGAAGTGTTAATCATTCGAAGCCTTAATTACCTATTACTAAAATAAAAATTAACAAATACAAACTTTTAAAATTGAGTTATGATCCAGATCACATTACTGTGATTATGACAGTAAACGAGCATCATAGTATGGCTGCGGAATAACTACAGGGCTGTTTTGGATGTTTATACGTATAGACGTCCATAATAAGGATTACAACGTTCTGCGGCAAGGTGAAAATGTTGCCCTTTAGCCCGGGTAGTTAAATCGAAGGAACCATCATGTCCTGCTACAGAAAATTGACAGTATATTTGATGCGCCACGGCAACTGCGCCGATGGCGAGATTCTAAGAGGCCGTACCGATTCGCCACTGAGCGAACAGGGACAAGAGCAGATGTGGAACGCTTGGCGTGAGCTGTGTAATCATCTGCCTGAAGGCAAATTGCTGTTATTAAGTTCACCATTACAGCGTTGCAGCCTATTTGCCGACAGTCTTGCCAGCGAAATGCCGGAGTTTTTTGAACGTCCGCTACAGACCGCTAACTGGTTGCAGGAACTGAATTTTGGTGAGTGGGACGGTAAATCTATGGTCGCGCTGCAGGCCGACTATCCTAAAGCCACTGCGGCTTATGCCCTTGACCCCCTTAATCATACGCCGCCTCATGGCGAAACCGTGAATGAACTGTACCAGCGGGTTAACCGTGGTTGGCAAGATTTGGTAGAAGAACTGCTGAGTAGCCAGCAGGACAATGCCTTGTTGATCACTCATGGCGGGGTAATACGCACCCTTATTAGCGAAGTGCTTAATCCGGGACAGGCGCCATTGAGCGGTGTGTTCAGCAGCCTAGAGTTGCCTTATGGTTCATTGCTGAAAATTGTGGTGGATGCCCATGAAGTTGATGGCGAATGGCAATGTCTACCAAAACTGCACTGGCAATTATAAACATCACCAGTGGTCTGCCGCGCTAATTACTGGCGGCAGACTACCATATCCTGTTAGCCTATTGAGCCTGAGATGATGAAGTTGCTGGAGACGGCCTATGAAGCCGGCACTGAAGGCTGATAATATTTGCTGGTCGGTAGCCGAAAAATCGATTCTGTCTGGTGTCAGCTTTAGTTTAACCAAAGGAAAAGTGCTGGGCCTGATAGGCCCTAACGGCGCCGGTAAATCCAGTTTGCTGCGATGTTTGTACCGCTACATCCGGCCTGATACCGGTCATATCCAGTTGTTTGGTGAAGACATCAACCGTATGCCGCCGCAAGTTTTTGCTCGTCAGGTTGCAGTTGTATTGCAGGATACTCCACCTCAGTCAGAGCTAAGTTTACGACAATTGGTAGCAACCGGTCTGACCCCTTATAAAAGACTTTTCGAGCGCGATTCAGCAGAGGATAATAATGCTGTTGCCGCAGCATTAACTCAGGTGGGTCTGAGCTCGCTGGCGGATGAAGTATTTCGGCACCTCTCTGGCGGAGAAAAACAGCGGGCGCTGATCGCCAGAGCTATTGTGCAGAAACCTGCATTGCTATTGCTCGATGAGCCAACAAATCATCTGGATATCCGTTATCAGATCCAGATCCTTGAACTGGTGAGAAGTCTTGGTGTGAGTGTTATCGCCTCAATCCATGACCTCAATTTGGCGGCAGCGATGTGCGATAACTTGCTGTTATTGCATCAGGGACAAGTGGTGGCAGTGGGGGATGCAGCAGAAGTGCTGACAGAACAGCGGCTGAGTGATGTCTTTGGTGTTTGTAGCCGGATCAGTCAGCATCCGCAGACGGGTAAACCGTTGATCCAGTATTTTTATGGTTATTCGCCGTTAGTGGTGGATAAAGTTGAAATTGATGCAGCTCGACGTGATAGCGGAGCGATTTATGTCGCTAAGTGAAAGCCCACCATTACGCGTGGATAGGCGATTACAGAGCTGCTGGTTAGTGGTGTTGTTAGGGCTGTTGGTGACGCCACTAGCCGCGACCGCTTTTGGTGCTGCCGATAATATCGGGGTACTGGAAGTCGCCCGGGTATTGGGCCACAAAATAGCAGGCATGGGGCAAGTGTCTGCTATCGACCAACGGATTGTGTGGGAGTTGCGATTCCCGCGTGTGTTGCTGGCGTTTGTTGCTGGCTGTGGTCTAGCGCTATGTGGCTATGTGCTGCAAAGTGTGACCCGGAATCCTTTGGCTGACCCATATCTGTTTGGCATCAGTGCCGGTGCGTCTTTCGGTGGCGTATTGGCAATGACGCTACTCGGTGGCACTTGGCTGGCGTGGGTATCGTTACCATTAGGGGCATTTGCCGGTGCCTGTTTGTCAGTATTGTTGGTACTGATAATGGCAGGGAGCCAGGCAGAACGTCAGGTAGAACGCTTGTTATTATCCGGCGTGGCGGTGTCTTTTATGTTCGGTGCCTTTACCAGCCTATTATTGTATTTTTCCACGCCACAGGCGACCGCATCATTGTTGTTCTGGACCTTGGGCAGTTTTGCTCGAGCCGACTGGAACACACTGTGGATGCCGGTGGTGGTGGTTTTGGTGGCACTGGTACTGATAGTCGGTTACCGACGACAAATCCTAGCAATGCTGAGCGGCGATGAGACCGCGCACACCTTGGGGGTTAGGGTGATGCAGATGCGACTGGGAATGTTGTTATTGTGTTCACTGATTACTGCAACACTGGTGGCACAGTGCGGTGGTATAGGTTTTGTGGGGCTGATGGTGCCCCATCTGCTGCGTTTGCTGTTGCCGGGAAGGCATCCAATGATGCTAACGGCACTGGCAGGCGGGTTATTTATGGTGTGGGTAGATGTGGTAGCGCGCAGCCTGTTACCCACCCAGGAACTACCGGTCGGCATTATTACGTCGGCAATCGGCAGTGTATTTTTTTTGGCTGTTCTGCATCAGCGCAGACAGTATTAACCTAGATTAAGGTCAAGCTATTATGTATTCGGTAACTCCCGTCAATCACGCATTTGATGATGCCATCAAATCGCGGATCCACCATAAAACCAAGTTACGTGGTTCGCTCGGCAAGCTGGAAGAAGTCGCCCTGAAGCTGGCACGTATCCAGTTTAAATCTCCTGAAGATAAACTTGCCATCAAGAAGCCGGTGATGCTGGTCTTTGCCGCTGATCATGGCGTAGCCGATTTCGGCGTATCAGTGGGTGACAGTGAACTCACTTCCGAAATGATTGAGAACTTTGTCAAAGGTGGTGCGGCAATTAACGTATTTTGCCGCCAGAATGGCCTGGAACTGGAAGTGATTGACTGTGGTACCCGTCATCAGTTGGCACTACCCCAGGTCGTTAATCAGCGTCTAGGTGATGCCACTAAACCAATACATCAAGAAGAAGCCATGTCTATTGAAACCGTCTTTGAAGGTTTCCGGATGGCGAAAGAACTGGTGAAGCGCCATATCTATAACGGCAGCAATATGTTGGCAGTTGGGGAAATCGGCATTGGTAACACTACCTCAGCTTCTGCAGTCATGGCCGCGCTCACCGGTATTCCGGTCGCAGAATGTACTGGCCGCGGCTCAGGTATTGATGAAGAAGCGCTAAAACGCAAGCGTATGATAGTGGAGCGTGCTTTGCAGCTACACTATGCCAATCTGACAGATCCTGTGCGGGTTTTGGCTTGCCTCGGTGGCTACGAAATTGTGCAGATGACTGGTGCCATGTTGGCCGCTGCGGAGTTTGGCGTGCCTGTCGTGGTCGACGGATTTACCTCATCGGTAGCGGCATTGGCGGCGGTAAAATTGGCTCCAGGTGTCCGTGAATATCTGATTTTTGCACATCAGTCGGCGGTCTATGGCCATAAGCAATTGCTGGCACGGCTAGATGCACATCCTATGCTGCATCTGAATTTACGTCTGGGTGAAGGCTCCGGTGCTGCGCTGGCGATGCCACTGCTGCACTCTGCGGTGAACTTCTACAATGAAATGGCGGCTGTAGATGGTGTTGATGCCAGTAACAGCAACGGAACGGGAGCAAATTAATGGGTAAATGGGCTTTCTGGCTGGAGCAGCTACGGCTGTTTGTCATTGCCGTTGGCTTTTTTACCCGTATTCCGTTATTGCGACGCACCAGTCCTGACAACGATACCATCAATCGCGCCAGCCGTTATTATGGGTTGGTCGGAACCTTGGTGGGCGGTTTGTCAGCACTGGTGTTGTGGCTGTTGTCGCTCTACCTGCCATTGTCGGTTGCAATAGTGTTGTCGATGATCACCAGCGTCTGGCTGACCGGTGGTTTTGACGAGCACGGGCTGGCCGTCACCGCAGACAGTTTTGGTGCTGGCGATTCTGCCGGACAGAAACTGCAAATGATGAAAGAACGGCGGCTTGGCAGTTATGGCGTGTTAGCGTTGGTGTTGGTATTGCTGCTCAAGTTTGAGCTGCTAATGGAATTGGCGTTATATGATCCGACACTGACGGCATTGGCGCTGGTACTGGGCCACACGCTCAGTCGAGTCACTGCCGCCAGCCTTATTTTTGGTGAAACCTGCGTCCATGAAGAGGGGCTGAACCGCCATCCGGTGCAACGCCAAAGCATTAATGAACTGAGTTTTCTGCTGGTTACCGGGTTAATTGTGATGCTGTTGTTTTCCCGCGGGCAGCTCATTCCGCTAGTGGTGGGGCTGCTACTGTTGCGTTTTATTCTGGCGCGTTGGTTCCGCCATCAAATTGATGGGTATACCGGTGATACGCTCGGTGCCGGACAGCAACTGGCCGAAGTATTGGTTTACATAATTGTGTTAGCTGGCTGGAATGCTGCGACCCGTAGTTAATTTGTTTTCCAGGATAATATTGTGACGGACAATCATGATGACAATGCCCGCCACCAAGCGCGGCAGCAAAAATTGAAGCAAGCGGTCGATGCACGAGTCGCTGCTGCTACCGATGAAAAGGGGATCTTGCTGGTGCTGACCGGCAATGGTAAGGGCAAGTCCACATCAGGTTTTGGTACGGTGGCGCGGGCGGTTGGCCACGGTAAAAATGCCGCAGTAGTGCAGTTTATTAAAGGTAACTGGGCATGTGGCGAGCGTAAGTTACTGGAAAATGCCGGTGTACGCTTTGAAGTGATGGCAACTGGATTTACCTGGGATACCCAAAATCGTGCCAGTGACACTCTAGCGGCAGAAAAGGCGTGGGCGGTAGCCGAACAGTGGTTACAAGACCCCGCAATTGATGTATTGCTGTTAGATGAACTGACCTACATGCTGAGCTTCCACTATCTGGATCTGCAACGGGTGTTGCTGGCGCTGAAAAATCGCCCGCCGTTGCAACATGTGATCGTCACCGGCCGTAATTGCCATCGGCAGTTACTGGAGCTGGCTGATACGATCAGTGAAATCCAGAATGTCAGACATGCCTTTGATCATGGTGTTAAGGCGCAGGCGGGGTTTGACTACTGAAAGTTGCACTACGGCTACCGAGTATTCCACGAGCTGTTATGCCTTACCTCTCAAGCGGTCAGCGAATTGCTGCAGATAATTGAATACTCAGGAACACATCGTCCTGTTCCCAGCGAGATTCATACTCATCGTCAGCGGTGGTGGTTGGCGTTGAATAACGCTCGAATGCGTTTTTTTAAAGGATGGCAATGCCATCCTTTGTGACTCACTCAGGCAAGCGCTTTATTAAGTGCTGTTAGAAATACCTCAGAAGTAACGGTCACATCCGGTGCAAAACGCGCCAGCACTGTGCCATCTTTGCCAACAAGAAATTTCTCGAAATTCCATAAAATATCCTCATCGTGTTTTGGTGCCTGGCCCAGTTCGATAAGTTTGGCTTTGAGTTTGCCATCTGCGGCAGCTATCGCCTCAGGCTGTGACAGAACTAATGCTTTGTACAAGGGATGGCGGTGCTCACCATTGACGTCAATTTTGGCGAACATTGGGAAAGTCACGCCGTAATTCATACTGCAGAATTGTTGGATTTCCGCTTCATCGCCAGGTTCCTGACCTAGAAATTGATTGCAGGGAAAACCGAGGATTTCTAATCCATCAGCAGCTTTTGCTTTGTAGAGCGCTTCCAGGTGTTCGTACTGACCGGTCAAGCCGCACTTAGAGGCAGTGTTGACAATCAGCAGTACTTTGCCGTGAAAGTCAGCTAGCAGTTGATTGTCTCCAGTAATGGTTTTGACTTGGATGTCATAAATACTCATGATACTTCCCTTTGTTGATATTTGATCAAGATCACACTGCCTCAGTTGATTGTCATCTGCAAGTCCGGATTGCCATTGTCTGTTGCAACAATCATCAACCGTTGCTTTCAGGCCGTCAGAGATGCTCAATGCTATCTTCGCAGATGCTTATAAACAGGGTAGTCTTGAGCCTTACTGCAATACGTTGCGGATGTTAGTCACCGGAGGACAAATTGCCTGTTAATGGTTTAACTTGGCTGGTAGTACTGCAATTATTAGGCGCCTTGTTGCAGCAATGGTTGTTGCCAACTTTGCCCGGCCCAATCATTGGGTTGCTGTTACTGTTTATCTGGCTGCTATTTTATGGGCGCTTGCCTAAGTCGTTAGAAGCCGCTGCGTCACCGTTATTGCAGTATCTACCGTTGCTGCTGGTGGTGCCCTGCGTTGGGCTGATGAATAACTTAGACACACTGCAGTCTCAATGGCTGGTGATTGCCGGGTCACTCTTTGGCGCTATGCTGATCACCATCCCTCTCAGTGGTTGGTTGATGCAGTGGTTAATTCGCCGTCAGCAGCAAAAAAGAGGTCATCATGATTGAGTCGTTGCTGGCGAGTCTGCAAGCATTAAAATCTACGCCAGAATTTGCGGTCGGCTTGACGTTGGTCGCCTTTCAAGTGGCACTATTGTTTTATCGCAAAAGCAAAATTGTGCTGTTACAGCCAGTCATTGTGGCGGTCACTATGGTGATTACGGTGTTGCTATTGTTGGATGTTCCCTATAGCGACTATCAGGTCGCGGCAGAGCCGGTGGCATTTCTCATCGGTCCAGCAACGATAGCATTGGCGGTGCCGTTATACAGCCAACTGCGGCGTATCCGCCAGTTGTTTGGCCCGATCTTGATAACCTTGCTCTGTGGCGGCAGTCTGACGGTCATCCTCAGTGTGCTGTTTTGCTGGCTGCTAGGCGGGTCTGAGATGTTGCAGATGAGTTTGGCACCGCGCTCGGTCACTATGCCGATAGCCATTCTGGTATCAGACAGTCTCGGTGGCAGCATGTCATTGACTGCGGCATTTGTGATGATTACCGGTGTTTTTGGTGCCGCTTTGGCGCCCTGGTTGTTGAAACTTGCACGGGTGACAGAACCTGCTGCAAGAGGTCTGAGTTATGGTATTAATGCCCATGCCATAGGAACCGTCAGAGCATTGGAGGAAAGCGAAGAATGTGGTGCGTTTTCCGCGCTGGGAATGAGCTTGTTTGGTGTGTCGTTGGCGCTATTGCTGCCTTTGCTGCTGTAGTTGTTCACAAAGGCAGCGCCCCAATTATCTATTACACATGAAAGTGCTGCATCTGCTGGCTGAGTCGTTGTGACGATTCATAGACTTCACTACTGGCGGTCGAGGTGTTACGGGCATTAGCCAGCACGTTATGGGAATGCTCGCTGATATTTTCCATATTGCGGTTGATGTGGTCAATAACGGTACTTTGTTGTTCGGTTGCGGCGGCAATCTGGATAGAAATCCCTAACATGTCGTCTAACAATACCACGACCTGATCTAGGGCATTGCCTGCCGCTGATGCTTTATCAGCGGTGCTGTTAACCCGTTCGGAACTGAGGTTTATCACCTCCACGGCATGTTTCACACCCTGGTTCAGCCGGTCGATCATCCCCTGAATATTCTGGGTAGATTCTTGGGTTTTCATCGCTAGTGCCCGGACTTCATCCGCAACCACGGCAAAGCCTCGACCAGAATCTCCGGCGCGAGCGGCTTCAATAGCGGCGTTTAGCGCCAACAGGTTGGTCTGATCTGCAATGCCACCAATGACATCCAGTACCGAAATAATATTTTTGCTTTCCTGCTCGAGTTGTTTGATGGTGCTAATGGCATTGTTCATGTCTTCGACCAAACTGGAGACCTGTTCGATGGTGCCGGAGATCTGCCGGTGCGAATGTTCCATCTCCTGCTGGGCGTTATGGGCTTTATCTGAAGACTGTTGGGTTTGATGAGTGATTTCTTTTACGGCGCTATTCATCTGCGACACGGCACTGACTGCATCTTCGATATGACGAAACTGTTCCGTAGCACTGCTACCGGTGGACGATGAGGCATCAACCAGGGCCGTCGTATGCGCATGGATACGGCCAGTTTCTTCATTTACCTGGCGGATTAACTGTTGCAGATAGTGAATAAAGCCGTTGATGGCACTGGTCAATTTGCCTAATTCATTATCTCCCATTGAGGGTAAACGTAAAGTCAGGTCGCCACCGGACTGGCTCAGTTGGGTCATTTTAGTGGTGACGCCATTAATGGTGTTGCTGATGGTTTTAGGAATGATCAGCGTAAACAGTACGCCAAAGATAATTGCCAGACAGGCAACCCCGAGAACGGTGTATAACTGTCGCGCTTCTTGCTGCAATGTGGTTTCGGAGATCCGCTGGCGCTGCTCGGTCAACTCCTCCTCAAATTTGTCGTAAAAGCTGCGCAGAGTACTGAATAACTGCTCGTGTGGGCCAACCAATAGCTGGTATGCCTGATCGTAATTCTGTTGCTCCACGGCTTGCATTATCTGCTCGGTGATAGCTTTCCATTCGCTATAAGCCCGCTCAAAGTCGGCATCCCGTTCTGGATAGAGTTTCACGCCTTCAATGGACGCCTTGGCTCGCGACTGCAGCATGCGGTCATAAGCTTGTTGCCGGTTTTCCACTATGGCATCACGACTCTTTTTAATAATGGCGTTATCGAGCTTTTGCTGGGCTTGGGCGTTGTAATCACGTAATGCCACCTCTGCCTGATACAGGTCGCGATCAGCATTGAGCACCAACTCAGAAGCTGGCGCTAAATGGTCTGTCAGCATGCGGATTTTAAGCACTAATTGTGTGCTGTTATACCAACCAATGACCGCCAGCAGCAGTATCAGCAAGGTCAGCAACATAATTGGCGTTGCTATCTGTATCCGAATAGGTAAGTGTTTGAAAAATTTCATTATGAGATTCCCCGTTCAAAAGCACCTGTATCTGCTGCTTTTAAGCATAGACCAGAAATCTGACTTTCAAATGGCGCGGACGCCGGGCGGACGGTGGACACCTAAAACGGACACTTTATATAAATTAAAACAATATAAAACAATATGTTAAATGTTGGCCCGAGATTTGTTTAATCACTGTCAGACAACTTTCGGGGAACGATATGATCAGAGATACCGCCGGCCAGGATGTGATACTGCAGCCGAAGTCAAAATCCCGCTACGGCATGTACGCCGCCGTTGCACTGCTCGTGGTAGTGCTGATAGTGATGTTGGTACAACGTTGGCAGAGAGCTGCCGCCACCGATATGACCGTGCCTAGGGCTTCGGTGCAGATCGCTACAGTATCTACTGGCGATGTTCTGCGGGATCTCAGTGTGCAGGGCAAAGTCGTCGCCGCGAACAGTCCGACGCTTTATAGCACAGCACAAGGGATTGTGACCTATGAAGTGAAGGCTGGGGACCGAGTAAAGAGCGGCCAGCTGTTGGCACAGCTCGACAGCCCCCAGACCACGTCACAGCTTAAACAGCAGCAGGCAACACTGGCGCAGTTGCAAGGGGAATTGGAGCAGCACCGTATTAAAGCGCAGCGGGATTTGCTGGAAAAACAGCAGGCTCAGGATTTAGCGCAGGTGGATCTTAACGCTGCCAAACGCGAGTTACAGCGCAACGCTGATGCCCGGCAGGATAAGGTGATCAGCGATCGCGACTACCAGCGCAGCAAAGATGAACTGGCCCGTGCAGAGGTGGTGTTCAAGCAATCAGAAGCCTCACTGGAATTGGCGCGGCAATCCATCCGTTATGAAGAGGAAACGCTAGCGCAGCAGATCAAAGCACAGCAACTGCTGGTGGCAGAGTGGCAGCGGCAAGCCGATAACCTGCAAGTGTTGTCGCCGGTGGATGGCATGGTGGGGAGTCTCGCCGAAGCGCAGAAAGCTGCCGTACCCGCATATCAGCCATTGCTGACAGTGGTAGATTTATCCGGCTATGAAGTCGAGGTGATGGTGCCCGAAAGCTATGCCAACGAGCTGGCGCTGAGTATGCCGGTAGAGATCGCCTCCGATGGTCGCCAGTATCCGGGGCAAATCGCTGCAATCAGTCCAGAAATTACCAACGGGCAGGTGGTGGCAAGGTTACGTTTCTCGGCAGAAACCCCCGCCCAGATCCGCCAGAACCAACGACTGTCAGGACGGATCCTGCTGGAGAATCGTCTGCAGGTGGTTCGTGTTGAGCGCGGTAGTTTTGTCGACTCAGATAACGGCCGCAGTGTGTTTGTGGTCGAGGGTAATCAGGCCAGACGAGTGCCGCTGACGCTGGGTGCCAGTGGTTTCAAATATGTTGAAATTACCAGCGGCGTTAAACCCGGACAGCAGGTGATAGTGTCTGATACCAGTCGTTTTAAAACGGCCGATAGCTTACTGCTAACTGATTGAGTTTTTAAGGAGACTTCCCGACGTTGGCACAAGGAGTGTGCCGTATTTTTTACGCTGCGGCGCAATATGCCGCTAACTGAATTTTTGACGACCTGAAACAACAGGGAGAACATAGCTATGCTGCAGATGGACAACATCAGCAAGGTTTATCGTACTGAAACTGTCGCCACTCATGCCTTACGGGATTTTAATCTGCATGTGCAGTCAGGCGAGTTTGTCTCGGTGACCGGCCCCTCTGGTGCGGGCAAGACCACTTTTCTGAACATTGCCGGACTGCTAGAGCAGTTTGATAGCGGCCGCTATATGCTGGATGGCATCAGTGTCAGCGGTTTGTCTGACAGCGCTCGTTCCAAACTCAGAAATGAAAAAATAGGATTTATATTTCAAGGATTTAATCTTATTCCTGACCTAAATATCTATGACAATGTGGATGTACCGTTACGTTACCGCGGTTTTGGTCGCAAGGAGCGGCAACGGCGTATTGATAAGGCATTGGAACAGGTGGGGCTAGCCGCCCGTCAAAAGCACCTGCCATCACAGCTCAGTGGTGGTCAGCAGCAACGTGCCGCCATTGCCAGAGCCTTAGCGGGAGAGCCAGCTTTCCTGCTGGCGGATGAACCGACCGGTAACCTCGACTCTATTATGGCAAGGCAGGTGATGGAACTGTTGGAACAGATTAACAGCCAAGGAACCACCATCATCATGGTAACCCATGACCCGGATCTGGCGCATCGCGCCCAGCGTAACATCCAGATAGTGGATGGTGAGGTCGCGGATTTTCATGGCTTCAACGCGACTGCGGCAGCGGTATAAGGAGGCATCATGCTGAGTTATTACCTGCAATTGGCATGGCTATCGGTGCGGCGCACCCCGGTGATGTCATTGCTGATGATCCTGACATTGGCGGTAGGGGTAGCGGTCTCCATGACCATGCTGACACTGCAACATGTGATGTCCACTAACGGTCTAGCCGCCAAGAACGATACCCTATACGCCTTGCAGATTGATAATGCCTCTGCGGGGGATGGCGGCACCAGCAGCGGTAACAAATTGACTAACGGTCTACCCTACCTGTTGTCTTATCGTACCGTGACCACACTGTTACGTTCTGACATCCCGTTGCATCAGGTGGCAATGCATCGTTGGGCGGCAGCGTTGTCACTGGAGAACAATCAGGTACGGCCTAGTAAAGAACTGGTGCGAGTTACCAGTCGCGATTTTTTTGCATTGTTCGGCGTGCCATTTATCTATGGACAGGTGTGGGACAAAAGTGCCGATAACGACGCCCGTTATCAGGTGGTGATTGACCGGACCATGAATCAGCGCTTGTTTAATGGTGAAAATTCAGTTGGCCGCAGTTTGCAACTGGATGGTCGCCCTTACCAAGTCGTAGGTGTGGTTGAAGATTTCAATCCACTGCCCTCGGTGCAGGATCTGACGCAGGGTGCTTTTGGGGGTAATGCCAGTATCTATCTGCCCTTTGGCTTACATCGGGCGTTACAAATGATGCCCTATGGAAGTATGACCTATTCGTCCAGTCACCCTCGACCCCAGCCGCAAGAGCCTTTGACACCGGAGCAGCAGTACGAGCAGATCCTGCAAGAACGTTATTTCTGGATGCAGTATTGGGTGGAATTACCGGATGCCGACACTAAGAATGCATTTGTCAGTTATCTACGTAACTACTTTGACGAGCAGCGGAAAACGGATTTTTTTGAACGCGACTTCAAATATGCACTTTCGACACCATCGCAATGGCTGGCACTTAATCAAGTGGTCAGCAACGATACCCGAGTGATGACTTGGCTGGCATTGGTATTTCTGGCGGTGTGTATTATCAACACCATAGCGTTGCTGTTAGCCAAATTACTGAAGCAGGCTCCAGAAACCGGCATTCGCCGCGCATTGGGGGCCAGTCGCAGCGCCATTTTCATTCAAAATCTGGTGGAAAGCGGTGTGATAGGTGTGCTCGGTGGGTTGCTGGGTATTGCGCTCAGCCAGCTGGGATTGGGATTGGTCAGAACCTTGGTCAGTCGTGATGAAGCCGCTGTGGTATACAGCGATGGTTTGACGCTGCTGTTGACCATCGCGCTGGCGCTGCTGGCAAGTATTATCGCCGGTTGTTACCCCGCTTGGCGCGTTAGCCGAACTTCCCCAGCCTACTATCTGAAGAATCAATAGGAGAGCACCATGTTTGAATTTGGCCCCATAGTGCGTACCCTGTGGCGCAACAAGACCGGTGCGATACTGATTATTATTCAGACCGCACTGACACTGGGCATTGTCGCCAATGCTGCGTTTGTGGTCGATCAGCGGCGACAGATTATTGAGCGTCCGACCGGTATCGATGATCAACACCTGTTTTCACTGCAGTTGGCACCCCTGGATGAAACCAGCTTCAGCTATCAAGATGTGCAGCGGGATTTGCATGAGATCCGGCGGCTACCTGGCGTGATTGATGCGTCATTCAGTAACACCTCACCGCTGTCTAACTCTGGCAGTTCTAGCGATATGACTAATGAGGAAGATCCTCAGAAACCGATGGCAGCCATGGTCGATCTGTATTCGACTGACAGTCATGGTCTCAATACGTTAGGGTTAACGTTGCTTTCAGGCCGTTTTCTGGAGGAGCAGGAGGTGACTGCCAGCTCATCGTTTGAAGATGGATCTAATAGCATCAAGGCGGTAGTGTTGAGCCGTTCGCTGGCAGACAAACTCTATGGCAAAGATGTGGATCCTACCGGTAAACTGCTGAACGGATTGCCAGTAGTGGGGGTGGTGGCTTCGGCCATGGTGTCATATGTTGCTCCAGGATACACTGATGGTGTGGCCTTTATTCCGCGTTTTGCCACAAATTATCCGCCCAACTATGTGATTCGTTGTCAGCCGCAGCAGTGTGAACAACTGATGGTTAAGGTGCCTGAATTACTTGAAAAACTCGATCCTAACCGGATGGTGCGCAATGTCCGCACTATGGCGGATAACAAACACAACTCCTATCGTCGTGACCGCTCAATGGTGGTGATGATGACTGCCACCATCATTCTGGTCTCAGCGGTGACCGGATTAGGAATTGTTGGACTGACTTTACTGTGGGTCAATCAGCGCCGAAAACAGATAGGAATTCGTCGCGCACTTGGCGCTACACAGCTGGCCATCATCCGTTATTTTCTGCTGGAAAATGTGGTTATTACCGGTATTGGTATTGTGGTTGGCGTGATTATATCATTGGCGATTAATCAACTGATGGTGCAGCATTACAGCATGACCGCCCTGCCAGTATCCTATTTGCTAAGTGGCATGGTGGCCGTATGGCTGCTGGGACTTTTGGCAGCATTGATGCCAGCCTGGCGCACCATACGGATTTCACCAGCGTTGGCGACCCGTAATATCTGATACAAGTGGCGTATATGGATACCATTCTGATCATTGATGATAATCCCGCAGTGTGCGATGCCCTGTCCTTGCTGTTGGCAGTGCATGGTTTCAATGCTGAGACCGCTGCTACGCCAGCTGCTGGTTTGCAGCGGTTGGCACAGCAAGATATTGCCTTGGTGATCCAGGATATGAACTTCAGTCGCGACCAGAGCAGTGGTGAGGAAGGTCGGCAGCTGTTTTATGCGATTCGGGAGCGGCATCCCGACCTGCCGTTAATTCTGCTAACTGCTTGGACGGAGCTGGAAATGGCGGTGGAACTGGTGAAAGCTGGTGCCGCCGATTATCTGGGTAAACCTTGGGATGACGCCAAGCTGCTGGCGACTGTGACCAATCTGTTGGAATTGTCGGAGCTATCGCGGCAGCAACGCCAGCAGCAACAAGCGCTGGCAGAGCGGCGGCAACAGTTGGCAAAGCGTTTTGACCTCAGTGGTCTTATCTACCAGTCAGATGCTATGCAGCGACTGGTGGAAACTGCACTACAGGTGGCGCGGGCCGACGTTCCAATACTGATCACCGGGGCCAACGGTGCAGGCAAAGAGAAAATCGCTGAACTCATCCAGCGTAATTCTGCGGTAAAAAGTGGGCCGTTTATCCGTGTCAATGCTGGCGCATTGCCCAATGAGCTGATGGAAGCTGAGCTGTTTGGGGCTGAACCTGGCGCTTTTACTGGCCTTAACAAAACCCGTATTGGCCGTTTTGAGGCAGCGGATGGTGGTACTTTGTTTTTGGATGAGATTGGCAATCTGCCGCTGTCCGGGCAGATGAAGCTGCTACGGGTGCTACAGACCGGTGAATTTGAACGCCTTGGTTCATCCCAAACCCGTCGCTGTCGGGTACGACTGATCTCAGCCACTAACAGCGACCTGCCGCAAGCTATCAGAAATGGTGAATTTCGCGAAGATCTGTATTACCGGTTGAATGTGATTGAACTGAAACTGCCTCCGTTACATGAGCGACCAGATGATATTCTGCCATTGGCCCGGCATTTTTTGCAGGGACGGGCATTGACTACTGAGGCGGCGCGGGCGCTGGAAGCTTATAGTTGGCCCGGCAATGTCCGCGAGTTGCAAAACACGCTGATCCGCGCTGATTTGCTGTCTCAGGGGGTGCAGATTACCTTAGCGGATCTCGGATTACCGGCGGCAACCGGGGTGACACCGCGCCCAGTTTTTGAGCCGGATGTCACTCAGATCCGCGAAATGCTGGCCAACACCAGTTCCCTTGCGGAAGCGGCGCGGCAGTTAGGCTTATCACGACAGGCGTTGTATCGGCGCATGGAAAAATATGGGATCCCTTCAGCTTGAGTATCGAAGGCAAACTAACATCAGTGCTGATACTGGCATTGCTGCTGATGGCAGCGGTGACAGACTTACTGTTAACCTGGCAATGGCCGCTGCTGCTGTCGTTGATTACGGGCGGATTAGCGGCAATGCTGCTGGCGTTGTTGTTAGGACGTCGCATTACTCAACGTATTAATCGCGGATTACAGGCGCTAACCACCGGGCTGCTGAATTTTCAGGATAACGATTTCTCGGTGTCGCTGACGCTGGACGGTCGCGATGAATGGTGCGAACTGGCGACACTGTTCAATACCGCCACCTCACGGTTACGTGAGCAACGGGCACACATCTACCAACGGGAATTGCTACTGGATTCGGTGCTACAGAACACCAGTTTGGCGATTGTGTTAACTGATGATACTCGGCGGGTGCTGTATGGCAACTTGGCCGCACGGCATCTGCTAGCACATGGTTTACCACTTGAAGGTAAGCGTTTGCCGGAACTGGTAGATGATCAGGATGAAATTACCAGTCTGTTGCAACAAGCAAAAACCGGCGTGTTTTCTATCAATCGGGAGCAGCAACAGCAAATTTGGCATCTGAATTGTGCAGTCATGCGTATGAACGGTGTGCAGCATCATCTGTATCAGTTCAAGCCTTTGACCCAGGAACTCACGCGGGCCGAGATCCAAACCTGGAAAAAAGTGATCCGGGTCATCAGCCATGAACTGAATAATTCGCTGGCCCCCATCAGTTCGATGGCCCATTCCGGCCAGCGGTTGTTGCAGACTCAGGCAGATACCAAAGTGTTGAGGCGGATATTCGACACCATCAGTGAGCGCAGTGCGCATCTCAACACTTTTTTGCAAGAATACGCCGATTTTGCGCGGTTGCCGTTACCGCAATGCAGTCATTTCCATTGGTCGGAGTTACTCAATACGCTGCAAAGTCTGCAACCTTTCGCCATCGTCGAACCACTACCGGATGCGCTGGGCTGGGGCGATGCTAGACAGCTCGGACAGGTATTGCTCAATTTGTTAAAAAATGCTGCGGAGGCCAGTTCTGCCGCCAAAGATATACAGTTGGAGTTGCGTATTACGCCTCACAGACAGTGGCTCACCGTCAGCGACCGCGGTGAAGGCATGGCCCCTGAGGCGCTGAGTCAAGCGCTGTTGCCGTTTTACTCCACCAAAGCCGGAGGCACCGGGTTGGGGCTGGCGTTGTGTCGGGAAATCATCGAAAACCACGGTGGACAACTGGCAATAAGCAATCGCGAAGATGGCGGCTTGCAGGTGCGTTTCTGGTTACCTTGTTGCGCCGACGATAATGCAGGAAGCTGACAAACAATCGATTGGAATGCTCATCGTAATTTACTCATCTATTCCAATTCGTTGCTCGTTAAGCCAACTTGAGTGCCTGCGATACCTGTCGCCAGCCGATATATTTGAAATTTTACGATGCAGCCGGCAGGCGATTATCACTACCTTGGGCATCATCAGCCCATGTGGAGCGCGACCGTCTACATCCAACGCTTCCATCTCAGGCTCGCCGTCAACTCAGCCACGGTACAT
Source organism: Shewanella sp. 4t3-1-2LB (assembly GCF_017368415.1). Taxonomy (NCBI): domain Bacteria; kingdom Pseudomonadati; phylum Pseudomonadota; class Gammaproteobacteria; order Alteromonadales; family Shewanellaceae; genus Shewanella; species Shewanella sp. 4t3-1-2LB. Next base: position 69,841 of record NZ_JAFNJD010000007.1, on the reverse strand, counting down.
CGTTGGCTGATTTCTAACGCATTGTGGTTTGCATGCTACCCTTTGATGGGTCTTCTTAACGCTAATGATGTCATTTTGCAGCAATTGCATGGCGAAGTACGACCAATGAAATATTGTTACATTTCGATGTATTCGATTTTTCAGTCAACATATTGAATATAATTAATATTTATGGTTTTCCCCGAGCTGTTAGACGCTGCGTCAGCGTACTCCTTTAGTGATTGTTGAGCCTTTGAGAAAATTGTCACCTTAGCCTTGTGGTGAATATACATTTGTTCTAATTGGCACTATATAAGTAAGCAGACATCCACGTTGATGATGATCTGTAGTGTGATGATTGCCACAGTAGGAATTTCTAACTAATTCATACTTAAAATAATTTATTACTGTGGGTTGCATCTATCTGTACAGGTTTTAACCACTGCCAAAGGGATATTGTTATGACACTATTGCACCGTTTATTGGATAACATGACCGTTTCTCGCAAACTCGGGTTGGGTTTCAGTCTGGTTTTGTTGCTGACATTTTCGGTGGCCTGGGTTGGCCACAGCGGTGTAGGAATGATGATTGATCGCAGTCAAAAAGTGGCGGTGGCGTCGGAACTGAAAAATATCCTCTATCAGTTAAAAATTATCCGTCAGGATTTTCTGCAAACGGGTAATCAACAGCAACTGCAGAAGTTCGATGAACTGATAGCTCAGACCCATAAATCACTGCAGCATGAAGCGACAACATACGCAAATGACATAGATCAGCAGCATATCCAAGATGCCCAGACTGCACTAACCAAATATGAAAAAGGTTTCAACCAAGTAAAACAGTTGCAGACGGATAAGTCCGTGTTGCGTAAGTCTTGGGTGGCAATAGGTAATGGTGTCATCAATAGTTTCTCTCAGTTAGATCAGCAACTTGGGCAGCAAGCAGATAACTGGCAGTCATCGTTGGCGGTTGCCCGCATCAATCAGCAGATTGCGCTGATGCGTTATTATGTACGGGGTTACATCTTCGAACCAAGCCAGAAAAACCTAGATGGCGCCAAACAGCAGATCGCTGATATCCGGCGTCAGGGCAAAGCGTTAACTGTCCCAGCGGCAGAACAGAATCTGCTCAGCAGTGCATTATCAGGGCTTGATGAGTATGAAGCCAAGCTTGATGGTCTGGTCGATATTGATAAACGTATTGCTGACACCAAGACGACTCTGGAGCAGGACGCTTCGGAACTATTGTCCAGTGTCACCAGTTTAGTGGAATCCCAATCGGCAAAACGTTTGTCTGATGGGGAGCGGGCAGAACTACTGGTGCTGGTGGTCGCAGTGCTGGCATTAATATTGGGCATTGCTTGTTCGCTGCTTATCACCAAGCAGATTATCTCACCTTTGCATTTGACGGTAAGTGCTGCCCGACGGATTGCCGGCGGCGATTTGACACAAAGTATCCACAGCGAGCGTAAAGATGAACTAGGGACGTTGCTGCGAGCGATGGGTGAGATGAACGACACCCTTAAGGACATGATGAGTCAGATTGACGGCAGTGTGGTACAACTTGCCAGCTCCGCCGAGCAGTTGTCAGCAGTGTCTGAACAAAATAGTGTAGGCATGCAGAGTCAGCGCAGTGAAACCGATCAGGTTGCTGCCGCTATCAACGAGATGACCGCCTCGGTACAGGAAGTCGCCGGTAACGCCGAGCAGGCGGCACAAGCGGCAATTGAAGCCGACAATGTCACTGCGACCGGTAATAAAATGGTATCAGAAGCAGTGCAGCATATTGAACGGCTATCCGCTGAAATTGCGAGCACTGCAGAGGCGATGGCCCAGTTGAAAACCGAAAGTGATAGCATTGGTTCAGTACTCGATGTCATTAAATCCGTGGCGGAACAGACTAACCTGCTGGCGCTGAATGCGGCCATTGAAGCCGCCAGAGCGGGTGAAGCTGGTCGCGGATTTGCAGTGGTGGCCGATGAAGTCAGGAGCTTGGCCAGCCGTACCCAGGCGTCTACTGAAGAGATTGAAAAACTGATCTCCAATCTACAACACGGTACCCAGAGTTCGGTACAGAAGATGGAACGCAGCCGAGAGCTAAGTGAAGAAGCGGTAAGTCTATCCCGTAAATCCGGGAGCATGTTGGATGATATAGCGAGCGCCGTGGCAAAAATTCAGGATATGAACCATCAGATCGCTGCCGCTGCGGAAGAACAAAGTGCTGTAGCAGAGGATATCAATAAGAGTGTGGTGCGGGTGCGGGACATTGCTGAGCAGACTGCTCAGGCAACAGAAGAAACTGCACAAGCTACCGAAGGTGTGGCGGCACTCGGATTGCAACTGAAAGGGCTTCTCGGCCATTTCAAACTGTAAATTGGTTACGGTGACAGGCTGCTGGACACCATCAACGGTTTAGCGCCTGCCGCAGTTGATCTTTTGTCAGCATCACTATATTTTCCCCGTGCTTGTTTCAGGAATACTTGGGTTTGCGTCGAACACTGATGGGGAGTTGCTATGAGATGGTTATGCCTGCTGCTGATAATGTTTTCAGCCTCAGCACTGGCGGATGTGGCAACACCTGCAGATGTAGCAAAACGTATCGTCGCATTATCCCCTCATACCGTGGAATTGCTTTATGCCATCGGTGCCGGCGAGGAGATCATTGCGACTACCGATTTTGCCAATTATCCTGACGCGGCCAAACAGATCCCGCGTATCGGCGGCAATTACGGCGTACAGTTGGATAAGTTGCTGGCGTTGTCACCAGATCTGGTAGTGGTATGGGGCGACGGCAATCAGGCGCAGGACATTGCTAGGATCCGCCAACTGGGATTGCCGCTGTATATCAGCGCGCCACACACCCTGCAAGATGTGACAAAAGACTTGCTGCAACTGGGTAAGCTTACTGGACATGAGGCAAAAGCGGCACAAGTTGCTGCAACGTACCAGCGGCAACTGCAAGCCATCCAGCAGCACAATGCCAGCAAAACTCCAGTAAAAGTGTTTTATCAGCTGTGGTCCAATCCATTAATGACGGTGGCCAACGGCAGTTGGATGCAGCAGTTGTTGCAAGTCTGTCGCGGTGACAATGTGTTTGCTGATGCGGCGACGGCCTATCCGCAAGTGAGTCTCGAAGCGGTGCTGATGCGGCAGCCTCAGGTGATTATCAAAACGGCTGAAACCGGTAATCCACAATCATTGAATTGGCAACAGTGGCCAGAAATCCCCGCCGTAAAAAACCAGCAAATTTACACCATTGATGCCGATTTATTGCAACGACCAACCCCACGCTTAGTACAGGGATTAACACAGTTGTGCCAAGTGCTGGACCGAGCTCGTAGTAACCACCACAGTGTATTGTCAGGGCAACCCGCCCAATAGCGAGATTTTTGGTTTCTGGCGATATAGCGTGTCAGCTCTTATTGTTTTTAGCCGTATGCCTTAACCGTTTTTAACTTGGTTAAGCCGCTATGGCTTGAAGACTCAGCACGCCACTTCAGTCACGAAATTCATGTAATCAACATAGTAGATCACAAATAAGTCATATGTATTACATTACTAATTAATTTAGTTAACTCCCTCAAAGTATTACGATAATACTTGATGCTAAAGTCGGCAAATATATCAAATTCGCTAAAAGAGGATAGTTGAATGGGGGCTTTGGCAAATCGTTTTGAAGATCTGTCAGTAAGCAACAAACTGCGTTTGGGCTTTGGGCTAATACTCATGTTGCTGCTGCTTGTTGCCTTCATCGGTTATCGTGCCAATGCGGATATGAGCGATGGCTACCAGAAGGTTGGTGATATCAGCACTCTGGATATGAAGCTGTTGCAAGCAAAAATATTGCGAATGGAATATCTGACCTCGGGAGACAGCAAGGCGCTTGCGGCGTTAAATAGCGTGTGCGATGAGGCTAAAGCTATTCTCGATACCCAAGCGGAGATACTGGCAGATCAACAGAATCAACAGCAACTAGATGACGCTAAACAGGTTCTGGCTAAATACATTGATTCCATTAACCAGCTACAGCAAGTCTTTGAACGCAAAAAAAACATGATGGTAACCGGGGCGCAAGTGGGGGCCAACTTGGTCAGTACTTATGCTGAGTTAGTAAACGAGCTGAGCCAAAGCAGTCCGGCGCAGGCGCTGCAAATCAGCCAGCAGATGACGATGTTGCGATACTACATTCGCGGTTATGTTTATGCACCGTCTGAGCAAACACTGAGCACGGCAAAAAACGCGATGGCGGAATTGAACCAGCAGGTAGACGCCGTTCGCGGCATAGATACTCGTGCCGCAGTCGATGTATTGGGGCGATATCGGCAGGATCTCGATACGCTGGTCACACTCAATAACGATATTCAGCACGCCCGCACTAACTTGGCTGATACCGGAGATGCCTTAAAAGTGCTGATCCGTGGGCTGGTTGCGCATCAGTTACAATTGAGTGCAACTAACAAGAGCAATAGCAAAATATTGCTGATATCGATTGTTAGCATCGCCTTGTTACTGGGACTATTCATTGCTAGATGGATAGGTGTGCAGATCATCAAGCCACTACAGGCAACTGTTACTATTGCAAAGACGATTGCGGCAGGTGATCTGTCGAAGAATATTGCATCAGCGCGACGTGACGAGTTAGGTGAACTGTTGCGGGCAATTGGTGACATGAACCAGACATTGAGAAATGTACTGGGTCAGATCGATACCTCTGTAAGCCAGCTGACCGAGTCGGCGGCACGTCTGTCCGCTGCAACCGAGCAGAACAGTGTCAGTATGCAGGAACAGCGCAGCCAAACAGAGCAAGTTGCCGCAGCCGTTAATCAGATGACGTCTTCAGTGCAAGAAGTTGCTGATAATGCTGCTAAAGCAGAGCAAGCTGTCACCGTGGCACATAACAAAACCAGTGAGGGTAACTCCTTGGTGGACCATGCAATCCAGCAGATTGAACGGTTGGCGACGGGATTAGCTAACACCTCCGAGGCAATGAACAAATTACAGGCAGATAGTGAACAGATAGATGCCGTGCTGGACGTGATAAAATCGGTTTCTGAGCAGACTAATTTACTGGCGTTGAACGCTGCAATTGAAGCGGCGAGAGCGGGTGAAGCTGGGCGTGGATTTGCAGTTGTAGCCGATGAAGTCCGTAGCTTGGCAAGTCGCACACAAAGTTCGGCTATTGAAATTGAAAATTTAATCAACAACTTACAAAGCGGTAGTGAGCAATCAGTAAAAATGATGCAACAAAGTACAGCGCAATGTACTGACGCTGTCTCGCTGTCACGTTCGGCTGGTGAGATGTTGGCGCAGATCACTGACGCCGTGTCGACTATTCGAGATATGAACCATCAAATCGCGGCGGCTTCCGAAGAGCAATCAGCGGTTGCCGAGGAGATTAACCGCAATGTTATCTCTATGCGGGATATCACTGAACAATCAGCGGAGACCTCAAATGAGATTGCTAGTTCTAGCGGGAATCTGGCTGAATTAGGTCAAGAACTGCATCAGATGGTCAGACATTTCAGCCTGTAAATTATCCTAGGCGTCTATTGCGAAACCCTCTACGGGAGTTCGGCATAGACGCCTCGCTACTCTCATAGGCTGTCGATTTTGCTTTTTAGTTGGTAGCTTTCATCCGTCACAATCTGTTCTAGCGTGACCAGCCGCTGTTTCATCTCGTCCATCTCTTGGCGCATTTTGCTTAGTTCCTGTTCCGCTACAATCGCGCCTTTATGTTCAAGATAAGTGTTGGCAAGCTTGTAGATGATGCCGCACACAATCGCGACAACAGCAACTTCAAATGGTCCCATGGTTGACTCCCTATGAATTAAAACTGAAATTAAGCAAAACAGGTGCCATAAAAATAGATGTTAAATATCAATATGTTAATTTTACTCAGCTAGACAGGTTTAGGGTTTTAGCTAAAATTTTGTCAAATCCACCATATAGTTAACACAGCCAGCATAACTTGGCATCTGTTCAGCGCAACAAATATTGCAGCAGCAGCTTCTGCCACCAGCGATGATAAGGGGGTTGCATCAGTCTAGCGGGATTGAAGCGACCTTTGCACAGCACGGTTCGAGCATGGCTGAACTCTAGAAAACCCTCCACACCGTGATAATGCCCCATTCCCGAAGGACCAATACCGCCAAAAGGCGCATCATCCGCCGCTACATGGTAAAGCGAATCATTAATACATACTCCACCAGAATGGGTTTGCTGTAGGAGTTGTTGCTGCAATTGTTGTGAAAATGTCAATAGATACAGCGCCAGCGGTCTGGGTTTCTGCCGGATATAATCCACGGCTTGCGGTAATGTTTGGTAACCGATAATGGGAAGCAGGGGACCAAAAATTTCTTGTTGCATGATTTCCATCTTATCGGTCACTTCGGTGAGTAAAACGGTGGGCCATTTGCGTTGTTGTGCGAGAGCCTCAAGATTGCCACATGCAGGCTCGCATATGGCACCTTTGGCTTTAGCATCGTTGAGCAATCCCAGTAAGCGTTGCTGGTGGCGGTCATTGATAATAAAGCTGTAATCGGCGTTGCCTGCGAAATCTGGATACATCTGCTGAAAGGCAGTTTGCCAAAGACTGACAAACTCGGCTACTTTGGCTTGCGGGCACAGAACGTAATCCGGTGCAACGCAGGTCTGTCCGGCATTGAGGGTTTTGCCATACAACAATCGTTCAACCGCTACTGCTAGCGGCATGTCATCAGCAATTATGGCAGGGGATTTTCCTCCCAATTCCAGTGTCACTGGCGTCAGATTATGAGCTGCTGCTTGCATCACCGATTTGCCGACGTGGGTTGCGCCGGTAAACAGCAGATGATCAAACGGTAGTGCCGCAAACGCGGCGGCGACGTTGGCATCTCCTTCTACCACGGCTACCTGTGATTCATCAAACGCCTGTGATAGCAGTTGCCGCAGCACTTGATTGGTGGTGGGCGTAAATTCTGAAAGTTTCAACATTACCCGATTGCCCGCAGCCAAAGCACTGATTAATGGACTGAGCGACAGCATCACTGGAAAATTCCACGGAACGATAATGCCGCACACGCCTTTAGGTTGGTAGTGGACTTTGATGTTACTGGGCGCAAGCAACAGGCCGCTGTGACGTCGTTGTGGCCGCATCCAGCGGCGCAGGTTGCACTGACAATACTTAAGATAATTGAGCACAGGTAACACATCTGCCAACAGGCTGTCGTAGTCACTGCGATGACCAAAATCACGGCTCATGGCGTTTAGCAATTGCGGATACCCCTCAAGTAGTACCTGCTTTAGCGCCTGCAACGCCGCTAGGCGTTGTTCCCTCTCAGGATAGGGCTGTTGCACAAACGCCTGCTGTTGCTGTTGCAATATTTGCGGCAGTATTTCTGTGGTTGATAAAGCTGAAGTCGATGACGATTCCATGGTGCCAGCACTCAAATAACAGTCCTTGATGGCTCCATGCTAAGTCAGCAAGCGTTTCCAGACAACTGCCCAGCGATATTGATCGCGATCACAGAAAAACTGCTATCCGCTTACTAGACTTAACTGTAAAGGAGTTGCAAAAGTGATGCACAAGGAGTTCACTATGAATATGAAAGTACATGGAATTTCCATTGGTATTGAGAATCATGGCGGTGCTGATTTTGTGCTGTTTATCAAAGCTACCGGTACTTTGACTCACGAGGATTACGAGTGCATGGTACCCGTATTGGAAGCTGCGATTGATGGTGTGACCCAACCGCAGATTTTTGCCTTGCTGGACGTTACTGAAATGGATGGCTGGGAAGCTAGGGCGATGTGGGACGATCTGAAGTTAGGGATCAAGCATGGCCGCGAATTTAAAAAAATTGCTGTCTTTGGTCACCATGGGTGGCATGAGTGGATGGCGCGGATGGCAGACTGGTTTACCCCTTCTGCTGTGAAATTTTTCGAAGATCGGCAGGAAGCCGTGGCTTGGTTACGGGAGTAGGCCGTAACCAGAAACTGGTTTGCAGAATGCTGGAGTTCATTCTGTAATCCTGCGATTTGATACTCTGGGAAGTTATTCCCGCAAGGAGGTCATGATGCGCGACAAAGATATCCTGTGGCCGACAGATTTTTCTGATACGGCATCGCATGCGCTTGGATACGCAATTGATATGGCAAACCATTACAAAGTGGGATTACGTATTCTGCATGTAGTGGACCAGCCAGTAGCTGACGCCAGTTACCAACTGCTGATAGTGACACCGGAAGAGTTGGCACAGAGCATGGAAAAAGCGGCAGCGGACAGTATGCATAAGTTGCTGGCGCAGTTAGACACATCCCTGCATGTGGAAACTATCATCCGTCGTGGTGATCCAGTGGAAGAAATCCTCACTGAAGCCAAAGATGCCGATGTTGGCATGATAGTGCTTGCTAGCCACGGTCGCAGTGGCCTGAGCCACTTCCTCAATACCAATGTGTCTGAGGAAATCGCTAATAAGGCGATCTGTCCGGTATTGGTGGTGAAATAGCTGTTGTGGGCTGAACCCAGAAATTCGCTTCTGGGTTCCTTGCCTGATGGCGCTATTGCCATAATGTATTCCTAGTGCGTCAGTTTCACTGGGCGGTGGGTGTGTGGGTGTGAGCCAGCGCTTACTGGCGCGATATGATGCTTGTCTCACCACGGTCTTATCAATTAGCGTTATGCAAATCAACTAATAGCAATAGGTTGTTGCCACCATGGCACACAACGGAACGAGTGTATGTTGCAACCTGAGCATGTCACCAAACAGCAAATCGCATTTTTGCGGAAACTTTATCTGGCCCATCTGATTGATGATCAGCAGCACAACCTGTTGTCTTTGCAAAAGCTGACCGGTATGCCGCGGCGTACGTTGCAGGATGCCATTGCGGCTTTCAGCGATATCGGCATTACTGTGGAATTTGTGCAGGATGGTGGTCGTAATAATGCTGGTCATTACCACATCAAAACCTGGGGACCGATAAACAGTGCCTGGGTTGGTACCCATCTCACCCAGATTGCCTTGATATTGCAGTTGCCAAAGGCTTAAAACAGCCAACTGGCAGCGAAAACTAACCAACTCAGTAATAGTAATATCCAGGGTAGCCATGGGCGGGATGTGGTATAGGTCATTTCCTCGGTCGCCATTGGCTCATGGGTTACGCTGGCTTTGGTGGCACGTAGTCTTTTGGCAAGTTTATCGCGTTCTCTGGCTTTGGCTTTCTGTTGTTTTTTGTATTCGGCAATGCCTTTCTCAATGCCTTGTGCGATCAGTTTTGTCTGTTCCTTCGTCTGCCCTGGTTTCTGTGTTGCACGGGCGATCTGTAATGCCTGTTCTTGAGTTTCTGCAGAGATGGGCGTTTTACTCAGCATAATGTAGGCTCTCCGGTGATCCTGAATTGCGCTCCATTATACGGGCTTTTTCTCGCCTTGCTGGACGTCAGCGCAAATTCCCGCGACAATCGCAACAGACCTTCTCTGTGAGATAACTCGTTTGTCCGACACTAACACTTCCGACACTGCTGATGCCGTAGCCAGTAATCACTTCCCCTCAGCCACTTCCTCCAAGGTATTACCCTGGATTTTAAGCTTTTTGAAGCCCTACCGCTGGCGGGTGGTGACTGCACTTATCTGCCTATTGATTGGCTCCTTGGCCTGGCTGTCCTTAGGGCAGGGGGTACGGATGATGGTCGACCAAGGCTTTGCTGCCGGTGATCCGCACCGACTGAACCAGATTATTGTGTTTATTCTGGGAATTACGGCGGTGAGTGCCGCCGCAGTCTTTTGCCGTTTTTATCTGATGACTTGGCTCGGCGAGAAAGTCAGTAACGATATCCGGCGCATGGTTTATCAACAGTTGCTAGGGCAGAGCCGAGACTTTTTTGCCAAATTGCGTACCGGCGAAGTGATCTCACGTTTTACTGCGGACACGACGTTACTGCAAACCGTCGTCGGGTCGAGTCTGTCCATGGCGCTCCGCTCTTCGGTAACCGTTATCGGTGGCTTGGTGATGATGGGTATTACCAGCTGGAAATTGACCGCACTGGTATTATTAGCCGTGCCTTTGGTACTGGTACCCGTAGGTATTCTCGGGCGTAAAGTGCGGCGACTGGCGCGTAGTAGTCAAGATAAGGTAGCCGATCTCGGTGCTTTTGTGGATGAGACCTTACATGAGATCCATACGGTGCAGTCTTATGGTCACGAGCCCAGTGATAAAGCCCATTTTGATCAGCATCTGGCGCAGGTGTTAAAGGCGGCAAGCGGCCGCATCTACTATCGGTCACTACTGATTTCTGGCGTGATGTTGTTGAGTATCAGCGCCATCGTATTTGTCACTTGGGTGGGCGCTCATGATGTGATGCAGGGACGCATCAGTGCCGGACAACTTTCGGCTTTCATGTTTTATGCGGTGATGGTCGCTGGCGCGGTCGCCACCATCAGTGAGGTGGTGGGGGATATCCAGCGTGCTGTCGGTGCTACTGAACGGCTGTTGGAATTAGCCAATACGCCGGTGGTGATTACCGAACCTTCGCATCCGCAGCCTTTGCCACAGCCTTTACGCGGCGCTCTAGCAGTACAGGACCTGCAATTTGCTTATCAGTCAGGAGAGGCGGTACTTCAGCAACTGAATTTTGCTATAGAACCCGGGGAACGGGTGGCGCTGGTTGGCCCTAGTGGTGCGGGTAAAACCACGCTCTTCCAACTATTGCAACGCTTTTATCTGCCAACCTCAGGTCGCATAACTTTGGATGGCGTGGATATTTCACAGGTATCACTGGCGCAGCTACGGGCACAGTTTGCCTTGGTGCCGCAGGAGTCGGTAATTTTTGCTGACAGCGTGTTGGAAAATGTGCGCTATGGGCGTCCTGATGCGACTGAAACGGAAGTCATTGCCGCTTGCCAAGCGGCACATGCCGATGAATTCATTCGCGAATTTGCTGAAGGTTATCAGACCTATTTGGGTGAGCGAGGTGTTCGTTTGTCCGGTGGACAGAAACAGCGTATCTCTATTGCCAGAGCAATTTTGGCCGATCGACCCTTGCTGTTATTGGATGAGGCAACCAGTGCGCTGGATGCCGTCAGTGAAGTGATGGTGAAGAAAGCCTTAGACAGGTTGATGGTTGGACGCACCACCCTAGTGATAGCGCATCGACTGGCAACCGTCTTGAATGCCAATCGTATTTTAGTGTTCGATAAGGGGCGTTTAGTGGCAAGCGGTACTCATCAACAACTTCTGGAACAGAGTCCTCTGTATCGCGAGTTTGCCAGCTTGCAGTTATTGGCTCCTGAAGTAGCCGCGAGTTAGTGAGGATCAGGTGGCGATTGCCGTGAAGTCATCGGGTGAGTTATTGGGCCGTTTACGTATAAACTGTGCAGCAGTTTTCGTTGTAAGTATTGCCACCCGTCATAGAGTATTGATTATAGATGTTTCTAACTAATTATTTTAAAAAAGAAAATAATAATATTGTCATCAGCAGAACGCAGGCCAGTAACTTCGCCAAAGACATCGCTGGCGACTTTAATCCGTTGCACGACGAGGACGCCAAGCGTTTTTGCGTTCCAGGTGACTTGTTGTTCGCCTTGGTGCTGGACAAATATGGTCTTAGCCGCAAGATGCAGTTTCGCTTTGAAGGTATGGTGAGTGATGTTGTCGCATTGCATTTCCCTGAAGCTAGCGACGGGCAGATATGTATCGAAGATGAAAAAGGCAAGAGCTATCTTAAAGTTCATCGTGAAGGTGAACAGCGTTATTGCGAACAGCAGCTAGAAGCGTTTATTCGTAGTTATGTGGCCTTTTCTGGACTCAACTTCATCCATGTGCTGGTGCCGCTGATGCAGGAATACCAGGTGATGATCAATCCCGAGCGGCCACTGGTTATCTACGAAACCATGAGTTTTGAACTGGACACCTTAGCGTTTGAAGAGATGACGCTGGAACTGGTGAACAAGCAGTTGCAGGTTGATGGCAAGCGGGGTGACGTCTTGCTGGAATTTGCCTTGCTCAGCGGCGACAAGCAGGTCGGTACCGGCCGTAAAACGATGGTACTCAGTGGCTTGCGTCCGTATGACCAAGACGCCATTAACCGCATGATCACTGAGTATCAACGTCGTAGCGAAGCCCGGCTATAAGGGCTTCGTCCATCCAGATTACGCCGGTTTAAGGGATTGCCGATAGGCTTTGATCTTCGGCATCAACAGCTCTGCCCGTTGCAGGCTGTCAGCGCTCCACACCAACTGGCGATCATAATATTCAGCAAACGCAGGAATATGCTCTGGCAGTATTACCCAGGGCTGTTTAGTTGACGTGAAGATATGGACATCCGGCGGCAGTACCTGTGGTTGGTCGAGGGTGCCGACACGGACAAATTTGGTCAGAGGACCGCTGCCCGCATAGTGGCTCCATAATGCCACATGACATTTAGGACAACGGGCAATCTGCTGCCCTTGACCGCTGGCAGAGGGGGTATTGATCAGCTCAGGTTCGCCCTGTAGCAGTTCCACCTGTTCTGATTCCACCATGGCATTCACCGCAAAGGCCGACCCTGTTTCACGTTGACACCAACTGCAATGGCAACAATGCACTATCAGCGGTTTGCAGTTGAGGCGATAACGGATAAAACCGCAATCACAACCTCCTTGTAGTGGATATGGTGTTGGCATGCTAATTCCCTTAAGTTGTTGTGAGTTCGGCGCTGTGCAAAATAACACCATAGGCGGTTATCTAGTGCGATCTCAAGCTGGACTTTGGTACAAAGTTGTTACGCTTTCCTCGCTTTAAAGCTTCTGTGGCAAGCGGATTCAAAGGTAAGATAGGTAACATTATAGGTGATGAGAGAACGCACATGCCCAGTAAAGATCCGCTGGCGCTGGATAATCAGCTCTGCTTTGCGCTGTATTCAGCATCGCTGACAATGACGCAATTGTATAAACCCCTGCTGGAACCATTAGGTCTGACTTACCCACAGTACTTGGTGATGTTGATCCTATGGCAAGAAGATAAGTTAAATCTCAAGGATATCGGAGCGCAATTGGGGCAAAAATCTGGGGCGTTAACCCCGGTGATTAAACGCTTGGAGCAGGAAGGACTCGTACAACGCCTAAAAGATCCGTTGGATGAGCGGGCATTGCGTATAGGCTTAACTGAGGCTGGGAGTGCTTTGCGGACACAAGCATTACATATTAATCAGTGCCTGTTCCAGGCATGCGCCATGGAACAATCTGAACTGATTGAATTAAAAGATAAAATAATTTCCCTACGGGATAATTTGCAACAGCATTCAAAATAATGTTTGCGCGATAACAATTATTGCGATAACTTTATGTCGTAAAGCCGGGCTGGCTATTTTTTTAACGTATATAGTTATCGCAATAATTAATTGGAGCAAATCTTATGAACATTCTCTATACCGCTAAAGCAACATCTACCGGTGGCCGTGACGGTCGCTCAGTTTCTTCTGATGAACATTTGAATGTGAAACTTAGTACTCCTAAAGAGTTGGGGGGCGCTGGTGGTGAGGGGACTAACCCAGAACAGCTGTTTGCGGCAGGTTATTCTGCCTGTTTTATCGGTGCTATGAAATTTGTGGCAGCACAGGACAAACTCCGTTTGCCGCAAGAACCGCAAATTACCGCGCATGTGGGGATTGGTGCTAATCCTCACGGCGTAGGTTTTGCCATTGATGTCGAACTACATATCAGCGTTGCCGGTATGGATAAAGCTCAGTTGCAAACTTTGGTGGAAAAAGCCCATCAGGTTTGCCCCTATTCCAATGCCACTCGCGGCAATATTCGGGTTGAACTGATCATTGAATAATCGATGGTCTTGGCGTACCCCTAATCTCGGTGCCAGCCAAGATTAGGGGGCGTCACTGATGAGCATGCAATAACGTTGTAGTAAATTTGAATAAATACCTGTTAATTTACTGATTGACTGCACTATATCCTGTCAGTGCCGCTCATTATCTGTTAAATAAATAATGCCTTATTGCTATTTGGAACGCGCTGCCATAGGGTTGGCTATCTGAGTTCATTGCTAGGAATAAGGAATGTATTATAAAAAACGCCTGTTAAAGGCTTCACTGTTGGTTCTGTCCACTATTTCACCTTTTGTCACTACCTATGCTTTGGCTGCCTCATTACCGCCTGTTGAAGCCAAAAACGGCATGGTGGTGTCTTCGCAACGCTTTGCCTCAGAAGCGGGAGTGGAAATTCTTAAAATGGGTGGCAATGCCATAGATGCCGCTGTTGCTGTGGGTTACGCCCAAGCGGTGGTGAACTCTTGTTGCGGTAACATCGGCGGTGGTGGCTTTATGACGCTGCATCTGGCTGATGGCTCGGATCACTTTATCGATTTCCGGGAAATGGCACCGGCAGCGGCGACAGCCAAAATGTATCAGGATAAAGACGGAAATCTTATTCCACATGCCAGCACGTTAGGTTGGGGCGCGGTAGGCGTACCCGGTACTGTGCGTGGCATGGAGTTGGCGCTAACCAAATATGGTTCTGGCAAACTGACGCGGGCACAAATTATGGCGCCAGCGATCAAATTAGCGCGTGAAGGGTTCATTCTGACCCGTGGTGATACCGATGTCATCGACTCCAGCTTAAGCAAGATGCGCGGTGATAAACAAGCTTCAAAAATCTTTTTGCACGCGGATGGGACGCCGTTAGAACCTGGTGATCGCCTAGTACAGCCAGCGCTGGCAGACACACTGGAAAAGATTGCGAAAAATGGCCCAGATGCTTTCTATAAAGGGGATATCCCCAAAGCCATCGAGCAAGCCTCGAAAGCCAACGGCGGCTATATCACAGCCAAAGATTTTGCCAACTATGTTGCTAAAGAACGTACTCCCGTCAGATGTTCTTACCGGGGCTATGACTTCATTTCGGCGCCACCGCCAAGCTCAGGGGGCACGACTATGTGTCAGATCCTGAATATTTTGGAAGGGTACGATCTGAAGTCCATGGGCTATGGTTCTGCTGATGCGATTCACTTCACTGCCGAAGCGATGCGTCATGCGTTTGTTGACCGTAACAGTCTGTTAGGCGATCCAGACTTTGTAACAATCCCGATGGAGAAGTTGTTGAGTAAGGAATATGCGGCGGAGATCCGTAAAACCATCGATCCAGTGAAAGCTACGCCTTCTAGCGAACTGGCATCTGGGGTGCCTCCCCATGAAAAGCCACAAACCACGCACTATTCAGTATTGGATAAAGCGGGAAATGCGGTGTCTACTACTTACACAATCAATGGGCGCTTTGGGGCTGGGGTGATGGCTCCGGGTTATGGTTTTTGGCTGAACGATGAGATGGATGATTTCACCTCAAAAGTCGGTGAGAAAAACATGTTCGGTCTGGTTCAGGGCAAGGCTAACGCCATTGCCCCTGGCAAACGGCCACTATCCTCTATGTCACCGACCATTGTTACCAAAGATGGTAAAACCTTTATGGTGGTAGGTTCTCCAGGCGGTTCATTGATCATCACCATCACGCTGAACACGGTAATGAACGTGATCGACTATGGTATGAACTTACAGGAAGCAGTAAACGCGCCACGGATTCATCAGCAGTGGTTGCCAGATGTAGTGCTGTATGAAAAGAACGGCATCTCACCTGACACGCTGAAAATTCTCAAAACGCGTGGCTACAACATGGTTGAAAAAGGCCAATGGGGTGCGGCGGAAGCGATAATGATCGGTTTACCCAGCGTGGTCAGCGGTGACGAACACTCGAACGTCAGCGATGCCTCGGTATCCGGTAAAATCCGTGAAGGCTATATCTACGGTGCCAATGATGCGCGTCGGCCGCAAGGCGCTGCAGTCGGCTACTGATAGCGAAATTTTGAGTATTGAGGCCTGGGCATTGTGACCCAGGCTTTTTTTATGCAGCGCACTTCTTCGTCTTGTAATTGCAACAAATTTTTTCTTGGCTGAACTGACGGCGGTTGTATTGGTCGTAGATCACATGGACCTAAGACAATATTCAGGTGTTTCTGAGTTTATTGACGTGGGTCTGGATGAGATAGCAATCGATGCGGCGATATTGGGCAATACCGTAAGTAAGTTGTTGCTTA
Organism: Shewanella sp. 4t3-1-2LB; assembly: GCF_017368415.1. NCBI lineage: Bacteria > Pseudomonadati > Pseudomonadota > Gammaproteobacteria > Alteromonadales > Shewanellaceae > Shewanella > Shewanella sp. 4t3-1-2LB. Next base: position 53,814 of record NZ_JAFNJD010000007.1, on the reverse strand, counting down.
CCCATTAAGCCAGTGTTTGAGCGTCTTGTGGTGACATAGTGTCCGCAGCAACCGTCTGTATCAGGCTTAAACTTGGTCATCACAAAACGCCGTACGGTAATTGATTCGTCACCTCGCCATTCTGCATCGGTTCCCATAAAGGAAGAATTATGCATAAATCAGTTAAACTCGCGGCGGCCATTGCGCTGGCGTTTGGCTCCATTACTATTCCAGCGTTGGCCACGGAGCAACCGCAGGCTCAACAGCAGCAAATCACCCGCACTACGTTAAAAAATGGCCTGCAAGTGGTGATCGTGCAGGATAAATTGGCCCCTGTCGTCACCACCCAAGTGAATTACTTAGTCGGCAGCAATGAAGTGCCAGATGGCTTTCCGGGTACCGCACATGCGGTCGAGCATATGATGTTCCGGGGGAGTCCGGGGCTGAACAAAGAGCAAATTTCTGCATTGGCAGCCAATATGGGCGGCCATTTTAATGCCGAAACCCGCGAGGACTTGACGCGCTACTTTTTTACCGTACCGAAGCAGGATCTGGATGTCGCGCTACGTATTCATGCCATTCGGATGAAGAGTGTGGAGATGAGTCCTGCCGAATGGAAAGATGAGCGTGGTGCCATTGAGCAGGAAGTGTCTCGGGATATGTCCAGTCCGGTGTTTAAGGCGATGACCGACATTCGTCAGTCGTTGTTTGCCTATACCCCTTATGCGCATTCGCCCTTAGGAACCCGTGCCTCTTTTGATAAAACCACTGCCGCTGCACTCAAGCAGTTTCGTGATACCTGGTATGTGCCAAACAATGCCGTGTTGGTGATAGCTGGCGATGTTGAGCCGCAGCATGTGTTGCCGGAAGTGCAAAAGTTGTTCGGTGATATTCCTGCCGGGGCATTACCGGCAAAAGCGGAATTCCATTTCCAACCGGTAGCGGCAAAACAGATTCATCTGGATACCGATACGCCCTACGGGTATGAGATCAGAGCCTTTCGTATGCCAGGATTAACCTCCAGCGAATACGCTACGGCACTGGTGCTGAGTCGGGCATTGGGTTCTCAACGTGCCGCGTTGTATGGCATGGGCATGGATGGCAGCGCACTGGCGGGTGGTTTTGATACCGAGTTCTTGCCTCATGCGGGGATCGGTTACGCCATTGGCATTTTTCCCAAAGGTGCCGATGCCGTCAAACTGGGGCATCATATCGACAGTATTCTGCACATTGCCGCCATTCAGGGGATTGATCCTGAATTGGTCATAGCGGCAAAACAAAATGCCATCGCTAGCCTAGAATTTGCTAAAAATTCTGTCGATGGTCTAGCTAATGCGTGGTCTGATGCGCTGGTCGAGCAAGGATTGTCGTCACCGGATGCTATTCGCGATGCCATTGCCGCCGTCACGCCCGCGGCAGTCAATGCATTAGCGGCGCGCACCTTTAAAGCCGATGCGACGATCAGCGCCACCTTAACGCCGCAAAGTTCCGGTAAACCGGTTGCCAGTAAAGGCTTTGGTGGTGCGGAAAACTTCAGTAGTGCACCAGATAAACCTGTAGTGTTGCCAGATTGGGCGCAACAGGCGTTTGCCAAACTATCAGTGCCAAACTCCGATTTACATCCTGATGATTTCACTTTACCCAATGGTTTACGAGTGATCGTCCAGCCGGAAACTGTCAGTGATACGGTATTGGTAACGGGGGAAATTAAGACCAATGAAGATCTGCAGGCTAAGGTCGGACAGGAAGGGATCAGCGATATTCTCGATGGTTTATTCCGCTTTGGTACAAAAGATCTCAATCGGTTGCAATACCAGCAAGCACTAGACAATATTTCTGCTGAGGCGATGGCTGGCAGTCATTTCTCCTTGTCGGTGCCAGCAGCTAACTTTACCCAAGGTATGCAATTGCTGGCAGATAACCAGCTGCATCCGGCGTTGCCACCACAGGCGTTTAAGATTGTGCAGCAGCAACAAGCCGCCAGTACCGCTGGTGAGTTGCAATCGCCAGATTATCTGAATCATCAACACCTGTTACAGGCTCTGTATCCTAAAACTGACCCGAGTCTGCGCTATGCAACGCCGCAGTCATTGATGCAACTGACTTATCAAGATGTAGTTCAGTATTATCAACAAACTTTCCGCCCCGATATGACGACCCTCGTAGTGGTTGGGAATGTTAAGCCGGCACAAGTAAAACAGGTGGTCAGTCAGTATTTTGGGCACTGGCATAGCAGCGGCGTTAAACCGAACGTTGATTATCCTGCGGTTCCCAATAATCAAGCTGCGCAATTTAATACCCCGGATAAATCGGCGGTACAAGACAGTGTTGCCTTAGTGCAGACGGTTGCCGTCACTGAGAATGACCCGGCGCGTTTTGCTTTGAATCTGGGGAATGAAGTGCTAGGCGGTGGCTTTTACGCCTCACGGTTGGTGAAAGATCTGCGTGAGAAAAATGGCTTGGTTTATACTGTCGCTTCCGGTTTTTCACTGGACAAACATCGTGGCACTTATCAGGTGGCGTACGGCTGTGATCCTGACAAGGTGATGAAAGCTAAGGCGCTGGTGGTGAAAAACTTGCAACAGATGCAGCAAACGCCAGTCACTGAAACTGAGCTTAAACAGGCTAAAGGCATTATGCTGCGCCAGATCCCCTTGGGGGAATCCAGCTTCGAGGGGATTGCTGAGCAATTATTGCAGTTGTCTATTGAAGGTAAACCGCTGGATGCCATGTCAAAAGCCGCTGCAGCCTATTTTCAGTTAACGGCGGAAGATGTTCGTAAAGCCTATGCGCAGTACATTCGTCCTAACGACTTTGTCACTGCTGTCAAAGGGCCAGCACCGCAGGCATAAGTGTGGCAATTATCTGGTCTCTAAAGCGCCTTTTCGCACAAAGGCGCTTTATCTCTTGGCGATCTCGCCGCAATATCACGAGTAACAGGTTGTGCGCTTATCAGGCCAACAATCGTATCTGATGACAACCACTAATGGTGAACTCAATGACCCAAGAATTCGGCCCGGCCGATCTCAAAAAAGCCTTGCGACAACAGCAGAATGAAATTAATGATTTCACCATCTACAGCATACTGGCGGCACTACAGCGCGAAGATAAAAACAAGAAAATCTTTGAAAAAATTGCCAGAGAAGAACAGCAGCATTACCAGTTCTGGGTTGGCATTACGCAACGGCAGTTGGCACCACAGAACTGGCTGGTGATGTGGTATGTGTTGCTGGTGAAATTGCTCGGTACTTCTTTTGCGCTGAAAAGTCTGGAGAAAAAAGAGTGCGGCGCTGAAGCGTTTTACAAAGAGCTATTTGATCTTTACCCGCAGGCGAAGGCCATTTATCACCAAGAAGTTAGTCATGAGCTGGAGCTTATCGATATGCTCCACGATAAAAAGCTGCTGTATACCGGAGCCATCGTCTTGGGGATGAATGACGCGCTGGTGGAACTGACCGGGACACTTAGTGGTATTGCGCTGGCATTTGATAAAACGCTAGTGGTTGGAGCGACTGGTTTGATCATGGGCATCGCCGCCTCGCTGTCGATGGCCGGTTCAGCTTATCTTGAGTCGAAAGAAAATCCCAACCCGGATATCAGTGCACTGTCTTATTCAGCGTATACGGGGGTGTCGTACATCATCACCACCGCAGTACTGGTGTTGCCATTTTTTGTATTGCACTCGATGGTGGCGGCATTAGCGCTGATGTTTGTCTTAGCACTGATTGCTATTGTGCTGTACACCTTTTACATCTCGGTTGCCAAAGACCTGAGTTTCAAAAGTCGCGTGTTGGAGATGTCGTCCATCACCTTCGGGGTGGCGATTATCTCGTTCTTTATCGGTTACGCGGTGAAGTATTTTCTCGGGGTTGAGGTATAGCGTCAACCTTAATCATTGCAGTAAAACAGGGCAAGATGCAGGCAATTTATCAAGACATGTGGCAACAGGCTACGGCGGCCATTGACCATGGCAAGTATCAGACCGATGCGTTAATTAATAATCCCACCGATGACAGGCGCGGGGTTACCGTACTGTCTTACCTGCAAGCGAGTCAGCCGCTGGTTAATGAGATTAATGGCTTTTTACAGGGGGTGAGCGAGCTTGAACCACAGCAATACCGGCAACCCGTCGCAGATTTGCATGTGACCGTGCTATCGATAATCTCTTGTATTTCGGGATTGCAGCTGCGGAATCTCAATGTTGCGGCTTATTGCGAGGTGTTTCAGCGGGTATTAGCGGAGGTCGATAGTTTTGATATAGCGTTTCGCGGCATTACCGCATCGCCGAGCTGTATTTTGTTGCAAGGCTTTGTGGTTGATGAGCGACAGTTATCGGCGCTGCGTGAACGCTTACGGCAAGCGTATCGTGACTCGGGCTTGCCTTGCAGTATCGACAGTCGCTATAAAATTGCCACGGCTCATGCCACCTTAGTTCGTTTTAATGCGCCGCTGCAGCAACCTCAGCGGCTGCTGGATTATCTGGCGCAGTATCGTGACTATGACTTTGGTCGGCATGCGGTGACGCAACTGTCGCTGGTATTCAATAACTGGTACCAACAGCAGCAACATACAAGGTTGCTGGATACGGTTCAGTTGCGCTGAGTCTCGTTATCTGGGGCATCGTGAATTAACGTGTTGCCCTGTAAATCAGCGCAACACGTTTTGCGTCAGTCATCAGCCACGTGATGGCGTGTGATTACCGCGGCGGGGATTGTTACCATTGCGATTGGATGCTGCAGGTCGACTTTGTTGCTCTCCGGGTTTTCTCGGCTTATTAGCGGGCGGACGTTGTTGTCCGTCAGCACTGGGCTTGCGTCGTGGTGCCTTAGTTTTAGCTGGGCGTTCAGCCGTGGTTTCACCGGTTTGCACTTCTCTTGGCTGTTTGGGTTGCTTCGGCTTCTTGGGTTTTTTCGGCCCATCGGCGCGCAAGCGCGTTTCTTGCAGCGGTTTGTTGGGCTCAAATCCTGCCATAGTTTCCCGCAGAATATGCTGTCCAATCAGATTTTCGATGTCAGCCAGTTGTTTCTGCTCGTCGTCGCTCACCAGCGATACGGCATGTCCAGAAGCGCCAGCACGACCGGTACGACCGATACGGTGGACATAGTCTTCGGCGACGTTGGGCAAGTCAAAATTCACCACTTGTGGCAACAAGTCAATATCCAGTCCGCGGGCGGCAATATCGGTCGCTACCAGTACTTTCACCACACCATTTTTAAAATCTGCCAATGCGCGAGTGCGAGCACCCTGGCTTTTATTGCCGTGGATGGCTGCCGCGCTGATTTTGGCGGCCTCTAATTGTTTTGCCAGACGGTTGGCACCGTGTTTGGTACGGGAAAATACCAGTACCTGTGACCACTGCTGTTGTTGGATAAGCTGGATCAACAAGGCGGTTTTCTTGGCCTTATCGACGGCATACAAGGTCTGGGTAACTTGTTCGGCGGTACTGTTGGGCGGTGCAACCGAGATCTCGGTTGGATTGGTGACCAGCCCTTTTGCCAGTGTGCGGATATCATTGGAAAAGGTGGCACTGAACAGCAGATTTTGCCGTTTTGCCGGCAGCAAGGTCAGAATTTTTTTGATGTCGTGAATAAAGCCCATGTCCAGCATGCGGTCGGCTTCATCCAACACCAGAATTTCTAAACGATCAAATTTCACCGCGTTCTGCTGATAGAGATCCAGTAATCGTCCTGGCGTGGCAACCAGAATATCGACGCCACGGCGCAATGCCAGCATCTGCGGATTAATCGATACCCCACCAAATACCACGGCACTGCGCAGATTGAGGTTTTTACTGTAATCACGCACGTTGTCGGCAATCTGTGCCGCTAGTTCCCGGGTCGGCGTCAGGATCAGGGTGCGGATCTGGTTGGCTTTAGGGCGGGTGCCACCACTTAACAAGTGCAAAATTGGCAAGGTAAACGCCGCGGTTTTGCCGGTGCCCGTTTGCGCGGCGGCCATCACATCATGGCCTTGTAATACGGCGGGAATCGCTTGTTGTTGGATCGGGGTCGGGTCGTTGTAACCCTGTTCTATAACCGCATTTAGGATTGGGGTAGATAAGCCAAGGGAGGCAAAACTCATGCAATAATCTCAATATTAGGTGGCATGGAAGCCGGAAGCTGGAGCCATTTCAGGCGGGCGGCAAGTTTACAGCAAAAGTGATGGTAGTGCCATGAGCAGTGCAGAATTTGTCCGAGGCTGTCAGCTAGCTGAACCAGATCACGGTTCGGACTGCCAATGCCAAGAAAATTGCAGTATCTTGATGCTGTTGCAACCAAGGAATGCAGGCAATGACAGCAATTGAGTTTATCAGCGCACAAGCACAGACTCGACGGGACTATGCCCTCGGGCTGATCCGCAATGTGCAGCAGATGTCTGCTATTGCCACTCCCAGACTTAATCATGGGCTGCTGAATCTGGCGCAGCATGGACGAGTGGCTTTTCATTTCCATCCCGATCGTTTGGATTATCGCGGCTGGCCGGTGATTGCCGGTTTACTGTCTGATGGCGAATATCGCAGTCAGTTTGAAACCCGTGTCTCCAATGGCAAGCTGTCACCGCAGCTCGGTGGTGCTCGTGATCACTGGGAAAATCAACTGTTCGGCCACTGTTATGTCGGCGCCAAGTTGCGACCCAAATACGGCGCGCTGGATATTGGTTTGCATCAGAGTGGCCCCTCAGCGCGTTTTGGCAGCTGTTATCTGTTGTCTACACCGGAGCTGTTAAGTCAGTGCACGTTCTGTTATCTGGATTCCTGCCGTGAACCACGGGAAAAGGGCACCCTTGCCTGTTTTGAGGACGTATTTGCGGCGCTGTTTAATGAATCCTTTGAGCGTGATGCTACGTTAGGCGTAAATGCACTGCGTCCGCCGGCCTTGGTGGATTATCTTTGTGAAGAACTGCCGCGTGGTGTGGATGCACGTTTTTTACGGCCGATGAGCCGAGATTTGGATCATTACATTGAAGCGCAATGTCACGGCGAATTATCCTTGACCCAGGATATCGATGTGCTGGTGGCTGACCCTTCCTATAAAGATACTGCGATTGAAGTATTGATGCAGCGATTGTGCGATCGTTATCAGATCCACTTATGCTGGCATCAAGGCTTTGTGATGGCGGCGGCAGATGTTCCGGCGGACTTCCGTGGTGCTACCATGCCGCAATTGGCGGCTAAAGTGGCGCGAGAAGGGGTGTTGACCCCAGCGATTCTTGGCGAGGCCGAGGTCTCGGTACGACGTGAGCCGGAACGCTGGCGCGGGCTTGGCAATGAAGCGGATTTACTCCAACAGTTCAAATTGCTCTGGCATGTGCTGGTGCGTTTTGGGGCTGTGGGCGCCTGAATGTTTCAGCCGTTTTGGGCGGCAATCACACGGTACAATATTCCCTGCAAAAATAGCAGCCAGAAGGTTTATTCCGATGGCAATGCCTGCGATACTGCCTAGCGAATTTAAACGCATCGGTCAAGCCATGGATTTATGGCGTTGATGCCGATGATATATCCCTGTATTTCGCTGTAATTAGTTTGGATATTCATGGATAAATCCCTTGAAAAACAACTAGCCGGATGGCTAAGACTGCAAAAGGGCGCTTGTGGCCCCTATCTGAAACTTTCAATGATGCTCGGGATTGCTAACGGAGTGGCGTTGGTGGTTCAGGCGTGGTTACTGGCGACCATGCTGCAAGGGCTGATTATCGATAACCTGCCACGGCAACAGTTTGTCCCGCATTTTATCGCCTTCGCGGTGCTAATTTTGTTGCGCGGCGCCTTAGCCTGGGGCCGGGAAAAGGTGGGCTTTGTTGCCGGGCGGCGTTTACGCAGTACGCTGCGGGCGGCCGTGCTGGACAAACTCAGTCGCCTAGGGCCTGCTTGGGTTAACGGCAAACCCGCCGGAGCTTGGGCCAGTATTGTCCTGGAGCAAGTGGAAGACCTACAAGATTTTTATGGCCGTTATCTGCCGCAGATGACGCTGGCGGGATTTATCCCGTTGATCATTCTTGGTTGTACTTTTCCGCTAAATTGGGCAGCAGGATTGATTTTGCTAACCACCGCGCCGTTGATCCCGTTATTTATGATCTTAGTTGGCATGGGTGCTGCTGATGCTAATCGTAAGCACTTCACCGCATTACAGCAGTTGAGCGGACATTTTATGGATCGCTTGAAAGCACTGCCAACGCTTAAGTTGTTTTATCGCGCGGCAGCGGAAGAAAGGTCAATTGCCAAGGCTTCGGAAGATTTCCGTGAGCGTACCATGGCGGTGCTGCGACTGGCCTTTCTCAGCTCGGCGGTATTGGAGTTTTTTGCGGCAGTCTCCATTGCAGTGGTGGCGGTGTATTTTGGTTTCTCTTATCTGGGGGAACTGAACTTCGGTCATTATGGCGTGCCCATCAGCTTATTCACCGGTATGTTTGTGCTGATCATGGCACCGGAATTTTATCAACCGCTACGTGACCTTGGGGCTCATTATCACGCCAAAGCACAGGCGATTGGCGCGGCAGAATCTTTAATTGCATTGCTGGAAGCCCCAGAACCCTTGAGTCAGGGCAACGAAATGTTGTCGGCGAGCTTAGTCAGCATCGAAGCGCGCGATCTGCAGGTACTCAGTATGGATGGGCAGTCATTGGTAGGCCCGCTGAGTTTTACATTGCAGGCGGGGGAAAAGCTGGCATTGGTTGGCCCAAGTGGTGCTGGTAAAAGCAGTTTACTCAACGCCTTACTGGGTTTTTTACCCTATACGGGCAGTCTTAAGGTGAATGGTGTGGAATTGCAACAGCTAGCACCTACCAGTTGGCGGCAACGACTGGCTTGGCTAGGACAGAATCCCCAGCTGTTTCATGGCTCAATTGCTGACAATGTGCGTTTTGGGCGGCCTGAACTTGACGATGCCGCCATCTGGGCATTACTGGAACAGGCCAAGATTGCTGATTTTGTGCGGTCCCAGCCAGAAGGCTTAGCACACCGGGTGCAGGAATTTAGCGGCGGTTTATCAGTGGGTCAGGCGCAGCGGATTGCATTGGCGCGGGCATTGGCGCGTAACGCTGAGTTGTACCTATTGGATGAGCCCAGTGCCAGCCTCGATAGTCAGAATGAGCAGTGGGTCCTTGATGCGTTATGGCAGGCAATGCAGCATTGCAGCTGCCTGATGGTGACACATCGTCTGGATCAACTGGATCGTATGGACCGCGTGCTGGTGCTGGATCATGGTCAGTTAGTGCAGGAAGGGCGCTTTGCCGAGTTAGCGCAGCAGCCGGGCTTGCTGGCAACTATGCTGGCACAGCTGCCGTTAGCCCTGTCGTTGGACGATGTGGCTGGAGGCGCACAGGCATGAAAGTGTTATTACCGTTTCTAAAATTGTTCCGTCGTCAATGGTTGATGATGATGTTAGGGCTGGTGCTTGGCGTGCTGACTTTGATTGCTGGCATTGGTCTGTTGTCACTTTCGGGCTGGTTTCTTTCTGCTACTGCCGTGGCTGGACTGGCCGGCGTGGGCATGAACTACTTTACGCCAGCCGGGGGCGTGCGGATGTTTTCGATTATGCGCACTGCCAGCCGCTATGGTGAGCGGGTGCTAACGCATGAGGCAACGTTCCGCATTCTGACCGATCTGCGCTGCTGGGCCTGGAAATCGCTGTTGCCACTGAGTGAACGCAACCTGAGTGGCATGCGTCGCGGCGATCTGCTGAACCGCCTGGTCGCGGATATTGATACTTTGGATCATCTGTATCTGCGATTACTGACGCCTCTTGCCAGTTATCTGCTGATGCTGTTGTTACTGTTTGTGTTTATCGGCTGGTTTGACTGGCATTTGGCATGTTTGCTGTGTGGCGGTTTGTTGCTAGCTGCCATTGTGTTGCCATCATTATTCTATCAGTTGGGACAAGCGCCGGGGCGTCAGATTATTGAGCAGCGACGCCATTACCGGGTGCGGTTGCTGGAGTGGTTATCGGGACAAGCGGAGCTAACACTATTCGCTGCTGCCGATGATTCCCGCCGCACATTGGCGCACGTGGAACAACACTGGCTTGATAGTCAGCAGCGAATGGCCGCGATTAGTGGTATGAGCCAGGGATTACTGATCCTGTTTCATGGAAGCTTGGTATTGCTGATGTTGTGGTACGCTGCCAGTGGTGTCGGTGCTGCAGTGCCGCCAGGCCCCTTGTTGGCATTAGTGGTATTTTGTGTGCTCTCCAGCTTTGAATTAATGATGCCATTAGCGGGCGCGTTTCAACATCTATCTGCCACTATGCTGGCCGCCAGCCGGGTTGCCGATATTACCGGGCAGACACCCGATATCACCTTCCCGACGACCAGCAATGGCAAGGCAGCTAACGGCGAGTTGCTGATTAACGATATTGTGTTTGCGTACCCGCAAGCGCAGCCCGTTTTGCAACAGTTGTCGCTACGGATTGCGGCTGGCAGCAAAGTGGCGTTGTTGGGAAAAACCGGCTGTGGCAAATCAACCTTGCTGTCGTTAATTACCCGCCAGTGGCAGTCGCAGCACGGCACTATCCAACTTGCAGGAACACCATTGGAGCATTATGACGAACAGAGTCTGCGAGCTTCAATGACGGTGGTGAGCCAGCGTGTGGCTTTGCTGAGTGCCTCGTTGCGGGACAATTTACAATTAGCGCTGCCAGAGAAAGTGAGCGATGAGCGATTGTCACAGGTGTTGCAACAGGTGGGCTTGGCTAATCTGTTGCAGGATCAAGGCTTGAATGCCTGGATTGGCGAAGGTGGCAGGCAGCTGTCCGGTGGTGAACAGCGGCGTATTGGTGTTGCCAGAGCATTGCTGCGTGATACTCCGCTGCTGTTGCTGGATGAGCCAACCGAAGGACTGGATCGGCGTACCGAGCAAGAGATCCTGCGATTATTACTGACACATGCCCAAGGTAAGACGTTACTGATGATCAGCCATCGTTTGACCGGCATGGCACAGATGGATGCTATTCATCTGCTGGAAGGTGGGCAGATTACGGCCAGTGGGTCGCATGAGCAACTGCTGCACACCACACCTGCTTATGCGAGTCTGTACCGGCAATTGCAGGATTGATAGCGGCGGCGTTATTAACGCTTACAAAAGGATGTCTTTGGCATCCTTTTTTTATGTCCATGCCCCGGCAATATTTAATCAAGTTGAGCCTGAAAATCGCTAGCAGATCACAGAAGCTGACGTATCGATCTTCAATAATACAATTATTGGCATATGCTAATAATTGTAAGGCGCGTTGTCATACAGACGACGCCGTAATCGGAGTAGAAACGATGATAGTTATTCCTATGAGTCGGGGGCACTTGTCCGGGCATTTTACCAAAGCGCAGCAGTTGGCCTTTTTTAGCGCAGACGGTCAATTGCAGCAATTAGTCGATAATCCGGCCTTAGGTGGCAATTGTGCGGACAAGAGTGCGATGCTCAATCTGATAAAACAGCAAGGGGCTCAGATAGTGCTGGTACACCAGATTGGCGAACGTATGCTGGGTAAATTGTTGGATGCCGGGATCAGTGTTTGCCGCCCCAGAGAACGTAACGGCAGTTTGCAGCAACTATTGAACGATGCCTGTGATACACGGTTACGCTTGTTGGATACCAGCACTGCCAGACCATCATTGCAACATCAGAATAAAGGTGGGTGTGGTGAAAGTTGTGGTTGTGGCGGAAGTGGTGGTTGCCATCATCACGCCTCGACAGTGCCGCAAAGCTCACTGTGTCGGCCACAGCATTGCTGTAGTGATGAGATTCATTTTAGTGGCTTCCGTCCGCAAAAATAGTCAGCATTCTCTGTATTGATTGTGGGTTAAGACTCCTGCCAGTTGTCCCTTGTTGTTTGTGCTTATCAGCTTTTCGCTGTTACCGGTGGTGGAAATGTGATTTTCTTCCTCCGCCCCGGCCTTTTTATCCATCTGCGGAATTTTCTATGGTAACTTAACTTGTTTTTTACAGTTTGCCATACCGGGATTGCCCCGGAAGTCTGAAAAGGAAGATAACAATAATGAAAAGCAAACATTGGCTTGGCAATATTGGTCTGCAGGTAGTAATAGCCATGATCCTCGGCGCGTTAGTGGGCTGGGCGATGGGCAGCAGTGCTTCAATATTCGCTCCTTTGGGAACGCTGTTTATTCATCTGATTAAAATGCTGGTGATCCCGTTGGTGCTGGTCGCAATTATTGCGGGTTCCGCTAGTCTTGGTAACACACCATCTGCCGGTAAAATTGGCCTTGGCACTTTTGTGTTTTTTCTGGGAACTTCAGCGCTTGCCGTCGTGCTGGCGCTAGTGCTGGGACATCTGTTTGAACCTGGATTGGGTACCGATATTACCGCACATGCCAAAGCATTTGACCCTGTGACCGCTGACCAAGGGGCGTTGCCCGGGGCCGTAGACACGTTGATTGGCATGATCCCTACGAATGTGTTTGAATCCCTGACCGGTGGTAATATCCTGCAGATCCTGGTGTTCAGCATTTTCTTTGGTATTGCCCTGACCAAGGTAAAAGGTGCAGGGCCTAAGCAGGTGCAATCAGCACTCAATACCGTACTAGAAGCCTTGGTGTGGATGATCTCTAAAGTGATGCTGATAGCGCCGCTAGGGGTGTTCGGGCTGATGGCCGATGCGGTAGGCAGCTTCGGTTTTGGTGCGATGAAAGTGGTGCTGAATCTGTTCTGGGTGTATCTGCTGGGGATTATCATTTACACCTTCTTGTTTTTCCCTGCGTTGGTGCAACTGCTGTCACCGGTCTCCGCATTGAAATTCATCATGGTGATGAAAAAGCCGCAGGTGATGGCCTTGTCGACGGCGTCGTCGATGGCGACCTTGCCAGTCAACATGCAGACCTGCGAACAGGATCTGAAAGTCAGTAATGCCACCGCATCGTTTGTCTTACCGCTAGGGGCTACGGTCAATATGAGCGGCAATGCCATTTATTACGGGCTGGTGGCGATTTTCTTTGCGCAGATGTACCACGTCCCGCTGGATATGACTGCTTATGCCGCGATTATCCTTACCTCAACCCTCGGTGCTGTCGGTCAGGCAGGGGTGCCGGGTCCGACATTCCTGGTGGTTGCTGTGCTGTTGTCGGCGGGGATCCCGATCGATGGCTTGCCGTTACTGTTCGCGCTGGATCGTATTTTTGACATGATCCGTACGGCATTAAATATTACTGGTGATGCGGCTTGTGCAGTGATTATGGACAAGTATGCGCCAGAAAAAGCGCAACCGATACTCATAGACGAAGCCGACTGAGTTGTGTTGTTACCACTAAAATGGCCACCCAGAAGGTGGCCTTTTGCTATCACCTATAATCGCTAATTACTGAGCGTCACCCAACGACAACAGGGTGGCATTACCGCCAATGGCTGTGATGTTATTGGTTCGGGTTTTCTCGGTCATAAAGCGTGGCAGATAGTGTGGGCCACCGGCTTTGGGTCCGGTTCCGGATAATCCCTGACCACCAAATGGCTGCACGCCTACTACCGCACCAATCTGGTTACGATTGATATAAACGTTACCCACATTTACTTTATCGGCAATCTCTAATGCTTGTCCTTCATTACGGCTGTGGATCCCTAATGTCAGCCCAAACCCAGTGCTGTTGATATCATCGATGACTTGCTGGAGTTCGCTGGCTTTGTAACGGATCACATGCAGGATCGGGCCGAAGTTTTCCTTCTCCAGTACTTTGATGGAGTTGATTTCCACCGCAGTAGGGGCAACGAAATGACCGTGCTCAAAACCCGCAGGCAGGGCAACCTGTTTGATCAGTTTGCCCGTCTGTTTGATGTGCTCAATATGGGCATTGAGGTTAGCTTTGGCGGCAGCATCAATCACCGGTCCCACATCGGTTTTCAGCTCCCCTGGGTGCCCAAGCGTCAACTCTTCCATAGCGCCTTTGAGGATCTCGATAACGCGCTCTGCAATGTCTTCTTGCACATACAATACTCGCAATGCTGAACAGCGTTGGCCTGCGCTGGTAAAGGCCGAGGCTATCACATCGTTGACCACTTGCTCTGGCTGCGAGGTGGAGTCCACCACCATGGCATTCTGGCCGCCAGTTTCAGCGATTAACGGAATAATAGCGCCTTCACGTTCTGCCAGAGTCCGGTTAATAGCCTTAGCTGTTGCAGTGGAACCGGTAAAACAAACGCCGCCAATCCGTGGGTCTGCTGTCAGGGCGGCACCGACTTCAGCCCCCTTACCGGGCAGCAGTTGCAACACATTGACAGGTATTCCGGCTTGGTGAGCCAGTTGTACGGCACGATAACCAATAATGGAGGTCTGTTCGGCAGGCTTTGCTACCACCGTATTGCCAGCCGCCAGTGCCGCTGCAATTTGCCCGAGGAAAATCGCCAGAGGGAAATTCCAAGGACTGATGCAAACAAAGACGCCGCGACCTTGCAGGAATAGTTCATTTAATTCGCCAGTTGGTCCCGGCAGCAGCTCCGGTTTTGCCATCAGTTTTTTGGCTTGAAGTGCGTAATAACGGCAAAAATCCACCGCTTCGCGCACTTCATCAATGCCATCTTGCAGACTCTTGCCTGCTTCGCGGGTACACAAAGCAATTAGCTCTTCACGGTTTTCTTCTAGCAGATCTGCCAGCTTCTGCAATGCTGCAGCGCGGTTTTCAACGGGCGTCCGACACCATTGTGGAAAAGCAGAAACCGCATTTGTGATGGCTTGTTTAACACTAGCACTATCGGCCCACACGACTGTGCCCACTTGCTCTTGAGTGTTATAAGGGCTAACGACTGGTTGTGGGGTGCCGCCCAGGGTTTCTCCGCCTACTAGCGGTCCCGCCTGCCATTGTTGTTGCTGGAAAGGTTCGAGTGCTTTGAAGAACGGCTCGGCTTCAGAGATGATATTCATATTCAGACCTTTGGAGTTCTTGCGCGCATTCCCGTATATGTCTGCGGGCAGCGCGATATTATTATTGGCCAGCGAGGCGTAATTGCGGGCGGTTACCACTGGGTGTGTGACTAACGATTCGATAGGGGTCTTGGGATCCACTAGCTTGTGCACAAAGGAGGAGTTAGCGCCATTTTCCAGCAAACGGCGAACCAGATAAGGCAGTAGATCTTTATGGGCACCAATCGGTGCATAAATGCGCACTGGCCGCTGACGGTTTTCTGCTAACAGTGTATCGTACAGCTCCTGTCCCATCCCATGCAGCCGCTGGAATTCAAACTGCCGTTCACCGGCCATATCGCTGATTGCCGCCACAGTTTGGGCATTGTGAGTGGCAAACTGGGGGTAGATGGCGCCTTCGGTACGCGCTGACAACAGGTAACGGGCACAGGCTAAATAAGACAGATCGGTATTTACTTTACGGGTATACAGCGGATAACCGCGCTCACCCGCCTGCTGCGCCCATTTCAGTTCGCTATCCCAGTACGCACCTTTTACTAGGCGCACGGGAATGATATCGCCTTGGGTTTTTGCCAGCTTGGTAATCCATAACAGTACCGGTAAGGTCCGTTTGGAATAAGCTTGTACCACCAGACCTAACAGGCCCCAACCTTTGGCGGCTTCTGACTGATACAGCTGCTGGAACAATTGCAGCGACAATTCCAACCGGTCCACTTCTTCTGCATCAATAGAAATGCCCACATTTAGTGCCCGCGCTTGTTCTATCAGTTTGATAACAGTGGCATACAACTCGCTCATCACCCGCGCTTTGTTCGCCACTTCATAACGTGGGTGCAATGCCGACAGTTTGATGGAAATCGTGGGCCTGGGCGCGTCGTTTTCATCATATTCTTGTGCGCCTAATTCATTGATAGCGTGGGAGTAATCCGTATAGTACTTCTGCGCGTCCTGCATGGTGAGCGCTGCTTCACCCAACATATCGTAGGAGTGGGTATAGCCTAGTTTTCGTTTGGCTTCGCTGTTTTTCAACGCTTCTTTGACGGTGCGTCCCAGCACAAATTGCTTGCCCATGATTTTCATGGCGGCATACATGGCTTGACGAATTACTGGTTCGCCAAGGCGATTGACCAGTCGTTTCAGCAGATGACTTGGTGTCCCGTCAATATTGCGATCCAGTTTGATAATTTTGCCCGTCAGCATCAGTCCCCAGGTTGAGGCGTTAACTAGCACGGAATCACTTTTTGATAGGTGTTGGTCCCACTTGGCACCGGAGAGTTTATCTTCTATCAAGGCATCGGCGGTTTCACTGTCAGGGATCCGCAGCAGCGCTTCAGCCAAGCACATCAGGATAATCCCTTCCTGTGTCTCTAGGCTGTATTGTTGTAAAAAGGCATCAATGCCAACCATCATGCCTTTTTTATCGTATTGACGAACTCGGGTAACCAGATCATGTGCCCGCTGAGTAACACGTTCGATAGTGGCATCATCAGCGGGGATAAGTTTCAGTAGATCGGACAGATATTCTGCTTCGTCAACAATATAGTTGTCACTGATAGCGGAAAAGAGATCGTCGAGATTGGCATTATCATAATAGCCAGCCAGTACTTCACTCGCTTTAAACATAATTATCGCTTCCATCCAAGCCGGTTAGGCAGTTAAGGGCTGCGGAGCATCTCAGACGCAAAGGGCGCTTATCGTTGTTGTATACCATTAAGAAGGCGCTTGCGCGCGCCGATTATACAAGTAAAGTGTGAGCTATGGCACTGTCTGGAAATGAAATGTGACAATTGTTTAAAAAGTATGTTTATCAATTGGTGTTACTGCACATATAAAAAGGCCGCTGTTTGAATTCAGCGGCCTGTCAGCAAAATTGTACGCTTTACATCCAGCGATCACGACGGCGCCGTTGCGGCCGTGGCAGATAGACCAGGATCACCCCAAGGATCAGACCGCCTGCCGCGATTAGCCCGCCTTGCTGCCACATATGGAAGCGGGCAGTGTCCTGTATGTTATCTACCTGAGCCAGCGCTGCATCTCTCTCGGTAGTGGCTTTTTGTAACTCTGCTTCAGTTTTACTCAGTTTCGCCTGAAGGCTATTGAGCTCATCTGAGACATTGTTGTTCTGGCTGGAAATTGACTGGAGTTTGGTTTGCGCAGCGGCCAATTGTGTTTCCATATCCGCCATGCGATAGCGCATCGATACCTGTTGCTGTAGTTTATCGGTACGAATCCAGCCTTCACGGCCTTTGTGATCAACAATCTTAGAAAATTCGCCTTCGGTTTCCGGCATCAGTGTAATCTTCTCTCCGGCTTCAATGCTGCCGATAATGCGGTACTGACTGCCCGGACCGCCATGAATATAAATGTAAATATTATCAGAGATATAGCGGGTCTGACCATCAGCCAGTAATGAAGGGGAAAGGAGCAGGGCTCCCATTAGCATCAGCACTCTCAGCACGGTAAATCTTCTCTGTCGCAGAATATTGTCAACATGCTATGGATTTGTGCTTGTCAATGCAAGAGGGAAGTCAGTTGACTTCCCTCATATCTTGCTGATTTACCGCAGATTGCACGGAATAAATTAGTTGAAAATACCTTTGATGGTAAAGAAAAACAGGATAGATAATCCTGCGCCTGCTGGTAAGGTCACCACCCAGGACACGACAATATTACGCACCACCCCAATATTAATCGCAGCAATACCACGGGCCATTCCCACGCCAAGTACTGCGCCCACTAAGGTCTGGGTAGTGGAAATTGGTAAACCTGTACCAGAAGCAATCACCACAGTGCTGGCAGCCGCTAACTCAGCAGCAAAACCACGGCTGGGTGTCAGATGTGTAATATTCTTGCCTATGGTTTGCATAACCCGTTTACCAAAAATCGCCAGACCCAACACAATACCCAGTCCACCCAACGGCAGGATCCACCAAATCAGCGGTGACTTGGCGCTGATAATACCGCCACTGTTGACGACGGAGACCACGGCAGCCAATGGGCCGATAGCGTTAGCAACATCGTTAGAACCATGTGCAAACGCCATACAGCACGCAGTCATCAACATCAGAATGGCAAATACCTTTTCAACGTTATTAAAGTTGGTCTGTTTGCTGGGGGTACTGGAGAGATGCAAGCGGGAGATGGCAATTTTACCGGCGATACCTATGAGCACTGCAATCAGTATTGCAAGCATGTAAGCCTCTCCGGTCGAGACTTTAAAACCTACATGCTTAAGCCCTTTGGTAATCGTCACCAGTGACATCACAAAGCCCGCAAACGCCATGTAAAAAGGCACATAACGTTTGGCATTCGCTAGAGGGTTGTCAGTGTTGAATATCAGTTTTTGAACGCTTTGGAAAATGCAGAAGGCGATAAAGCCAGAGATGGCGGGGGTGACTATCCAGGAACCTACGATACCGGTGACCTGACTCCAGGCTACCGAGTCGGGGCCCACTCC
Organism: Shewanella sp. 4t3-1-2LB; assembly: GCF_017368415.1. Classification (NCBI taxonomy): domain Bacteria; kingdom Pseudomonadati; phylum Pseudomonadota; class Gammaproteobacteria; order Alteromonadales; family Shewanellaceae; genus Shewanella; species Shewanella sp. 4t3-1-2LB. The sequence continues at coordinate 35,526 of NZ_JAFNJD010000007.1, read as the reverse complement.
CACCGCCGCAAAACCAATGATGGCACCGACGATGGAGTGGGTGGTCGACACCGGCCAGCCAAGGGCCGACGCTACCACCAGCCAGATACCGGCGGCTAATAATGAGGCAATCATGCCATATACCAGCAACTCAGGTACTTCCGTAAAATAGGAAGGATCAATAATCCCGTTGCGAATGGTGCTGGTCACTTCACCGCCAGCCAGATACGCACCCGCGAATTCGAAGATCATGGCAATAAAAATTGCCTGTTTGATGGTAACGGCGTTAGCCCCTACCGAAGTACCCATCGCGTTGGCTACATCGTTGGCTCCGATGCCCCAAGCCATCAGAAAGCCGAAAACGGCCGCGGTACCTATAAGCCAGGGCCCGCTAGTGATTAATACATCAACCATGCTGTATAACCTTGTATACCTTTTATTATTAGACGCGAGCCAGCATCAGCTCGAGGCGGGAACCTACACGCTCGGCAAGATCTGCCAGGTCTCCTACCCATTCAATAATTTTGTAGAGGAACATGACGTCGATGGGGTTTAACTCCAATTCAATGGCGAATAACTGTCGACGCACCTGGATCTGCAACTCGTCGGTGTCTTCTTCCAACACGTCGAGTTCACTGATCATCTTGGCTACCAGATCTACCTCGCGGCCACGAAATCCCGCTTCCAGCAGATCGTCCAGTTCATTAATGGCTTCCTTGGCCAGCGCTACTGCATCGAGACAACGTTGCAGATATGCGAGGAAAGGGGTCTGGATGACTTCAGGAACCAATAATTCACGGCCGATGATGCGGCCTGAAATGTCTTTGGCTTTGTTGGCGATTTTGTCCTGTTGGGTTAACAGTTCCAGCAGGTCAGTACGTTCAACCGGCATAAATAAACCGCCGGGGAGGGTGAGACGTATTTCACGTTTCAGATTGTCAGCGTCTTTTTCTTCCTGACTAATTTTCTTCCGGATGGCAACAGCACTGTCCCAATCCTTTGCGAACGTTGCTTCAAAAAAAGGGACCAGCAGCGAAGCACAATCAAAAACCTTATCGATGTGCTCTTGCAGAGGCTTGATCGGCGATTTTGCAAACACGCCTAAAATAGAGTTTACTGGCATAGCCGTTTACCTATTAGCTCATTCCACTATTGGAAACGCGGACGGAATGGTACCTTAAGCGTCCGCGTATTGAAACTGTGTTTTCACTGAAAATATGACAGCTTTTATACAATTGGGCTATATATCACCCGGCGGAAATATTAAGACAGTTTTATGACAGCAATATGACATTGTGCTCTCATGATGACGCATTGATGAATTTTTAATGACAAAACAGGTTGTTTTTCCAATGGAAAATGACGGAAATCATACAGAAATTGAACTTAAGTTGTTCATTCTGCCACAGTACCAGCAACCCCTGATCACCTTTCTTAATCAACTTCCCGGCAGTCAAAGCAAAGGTTGCCGCCAGTTAACTAACCGTTATTTTGATACGCCGGGGCTGGCGTTGCGGCGAATGGATATGGGGCTGCGCGTGCGCGGCTGTGACGGTAACTATGAACAAACTATCAAGACCGCTGGCACTGTAGTGGGAGGCCTGCACTCTAGGCCGGAATATAACATTGATATCAACGGCACAACGCCTGTGCTAGCGTTGTTCCCGGCAGAGATTTGGCCGCAAACACAAGATATTGCGGCATTGCAACAGCAGCTACACTGTCTGTTCAGTACCGATTTTCAGCGCCATTGCTGGTGGGTACAAGAAGGTGCCAGCCTCATCGAAGTGGCGCTGGACCAAGGCGTGATTGCCGCTGGCAACCAACGTGAGCCTTTATGTGAGGTGGAGTTTGAACTTATTTCCGGTTCAGCCGCTGACCTGTTGCCGTTAGCTCAGAAAGTGGCGCAGCAATTGCCGCTGCGGCTCGGAAGAGCCAGCAAAGCGCAACGCGGCTATCGCCTAGCGCAGCAAGGGCGTGCGCGGCCGTTAGATACTTTGCATGATATCCCCTTGCCTATCGGCGGTGATGTTAACGCCGGTCTGACTGTTATCGTTGAAACCGCCATAGAACGGTGGCAGTTGTTGGAAGAAAGGTTACAGCTATCCTTGGATAACGTTGTGCCGCAAGCCGCATTATGGCAGCAACTGCGTGATTGTGTGCGCCTGTTGCGTCTAGTACTGACACAATTTGCCTTGCATAACGATCTAACCCTTAATGGTTTTGCTTGGTTGGAATCGCAGTTGCGCTTTATTGACGATGCGCTTGAACTGGCTTATCTGTGCGCCGTGCCACAGCCATTGCAAGAGGCTGGGCAAGGTCAGGAGATAGCCTTCTTGGCGCAGGCGTCGCTGCAACAGCTGGATGTTGCGGGACACTTAAAAGCATTATGGCAGGACAGTCGCTACGGCGTGTTGCAGTTGGCATTGGTCCGGCTGTTATTCGATTTGCAACGGCGACAGCTGTTGCCGTCAGTTACCGAGGATTTACCGAACGTCAGCGGCAAGTTGTTGGAAGGCTTCTGGCAGCAGTTACAGGCGTTCATGTCGGCAAAAGCGGGGGCGACTGCGCAGTATCTTGCGTTAGCCGATGTACTGGAACAAGGGCACTTGCTTGGGGTGGCTTTCGGTCATTTGTACCCCAACGCTGCACGCGATAAATTTTGTGCACAGTGGCAGGATGTGAACCAACAAATAGTGTTGCTCGGTGCCTGTCGCCGAGCTACGCAGTTGCTGCCTGCCGCTACCGCTGCATTAAACGACATACAGCATGGTTTGGGTTTATCGATTGAACGGTCGTGCCGAGAAGCGTTGCAGCAAACACCTTATTGGCGTTGAATCAGCGAGGCGGCAGGTTGCCGCCTTATTTATGCTGCTGCGCTGTCAGTTGTTGTTTGAGGGCAGTGATCTCCTGCAACATCTGCTGCTGGTTATGTTCCATTCGCTGCAGGACATCATCAAGCTGGTGTTTGAATGCTTGTCGTTGGTTTTCCAAATTTTCCTGTTCATCTGGCGCGACGAACAGGGACGCCATATAACCGGATATCACGCCGAAAAAGCTGACGCCGCAGAGGATCACCAACCCGCCAATCACATGACCAATGGTGGTGACCGGATAAAAATCACCATAACCAACGGTTGAGATAGTCACCAATGACCACCAGATGGCATCTTCCGCAGTTTTAATATTGGCACCGGGTTCGCCGTTTTCTACCAACAATATCAGCACTGAAGCAAATGCCACGATGGTAACCATCGCCAGCAACAGACTGGCCAATGTTGTTTGACGCCGCTGTTTTAGCAGTGAGCCCAAGATAGAGCGGCTCATCCGCAGCAGCCGGATGACTCGTAAAATCTGGAATAATCGGGCAAAGCGCAAGGGTTCTATGGCGGGAATACTGGCGACAAAATCGATCCAGTGTTCTTTTAAAAACAATGACTTGTTATCAGACCTTAGCAAGCCAACGAAAAAATTGATCAGGAAGATGCAACAGATACTGGTGTCAATAAAAAACAGTAGCTTACGGGTTTCCTTGTCCATTGGCAGTAACGCCATACACAGGATCAACACCACTGAAAACAGCGATAGCAGCATCATCACCAGTTCGAATGGCGACAACTGAATATTGTTAGCCCAGCGTCCTTTCAATTTCATGCGCGATTCCAGGGGAAAATCTGTGCGGTAACAACAGGGTAGAAAAGTTACCGCGCCCTGTAAATGTCTGGATTACGACTTATCGTCAACAAAGTTAACCAGATCTTCCAGTACCCGCCGTTTGATTTCCAACTGAGATTCTGGTGGTAAACCGTATTTTTCTGCCAGTTGTACATAATCTTCGGCGCTCAATGAAACAGTCAGACGTGGTCGTTTAGGCCTTTTAGCCACGCTCAGTCCGAGGATCATGCGGATTTGATCAGATGGGCTTACGCCCGTATCCAGGGCGGCTTTACGGATGGAGTACTGAAAGCGCTCATCCAGGTCAAACGCTACCTGTGTTGCTTTGGCAGCTTTTTGGTTTTGCAGCCATTTCTCTGGAAACGGGTGGTTTTTACTCATCTGGCACTACTCTCCTGGCCAATACTCTCGAATATCGGATAACGGGCGGTAAAGGGTCAGCAACACGTCGGTATCTCCGTCTTGATAGACTTCGATATCGACTGCTCTGCTTTCGTCACCATCCAATAACTCGTAGGCTTCAAATGCGTCACCTGGGTTATTTTCCATAAATTGCGACGGTTTACCATGACGATAATCCTGTCGATGAAAATATCCGAATTGGGCAAAGGTAACCTGATGATATTCGTCAGCCAACCACTGTGCATAGGGTTCTGTGGCATCCGTGAGCGGCAACGTGCGAAGAGTGGCTTTACCGGGCTCGTCAAAGATTTCAGCAAATGCGTCTAGGTCAAACAATGCTTCTACTTGTGAGCGATGCAGCTTGATGGAAAATGCCAACCAGGTTTCGTCATCCTGTTCCAGCCCCATATAAACGGCATCACCCGAGTTGCCTTTCAGCACAAACTCAGGTTCTTGGCTATGTTCATATTCGTAGGTATTGATGGCTTCTACCCTGAGTTGTTGCCCCCGCAACTGCGGGGGCAGGGCGAAACTGTCATCCAGCGTGACCATATCGCCTACACGCAGATCCATCGGCTGTGTGAGCTGACGTGTCACCGGTGCCTCTTTGCCAAACCATTTACCGATAAAGCTCATAAGTTATGAGCCTTTTTTGGCTTTCAGGCGTTCCAGTACATCGTTAGCAGAGGTTTTCTGCTCACCGATACCGGCTTCTGCCAGCTTGGCTTTCAGTGATTTATCACTGTTTTCAGTTTCCAGTTCTTCTGCCGCTTTCAAACGGTCATCAAACTGCTGCTGACGCGCTTTAATGCGTTCCAGTGAATCTTTGGCATTGAGCAGTTTTGAGTTGCTGGAAGCAAATGAGTCGGTGATAGACGCGGTAGCTTTTTGTACGCTTTCGGTGGTTTTCACCATCGACAACTGTCGCTGATAATCCGCTAACTGCCGTTCAGTTTTCTTCACCAGATCTTTCAACCGCGCGGCATGGTCGCTGAAGCTGGTATTGGCAGTCTGTTGTTCTTCTAACTGCTGTTCTAGCTCGGCAATCTTCTGCGCGACTTCCAACGCCAGCGCTTCATTGTGCTTTTCCAGCGCTTGCGTGGCATAACCTTCATGCTCGGCAATGGTGCGTTTTAAGCGTTCAATTTCGCGTGCTGCCTGCATCTCTTTGGCCATCACATCAGTCAATTCACGCTTGGCTTTGGTCAGATGTTTTTCTGCGTCACGGATCTCCTGTTCAAAGATACGGGTGGCATTGGCATCTACGATGTTTTGGCCGATTTCAGTGGCACCGCCACGGAAGGCTGTCAGAATTTTATTCAAAATACCCATGAGTAGGCTCCTTATTTTAAATAGTCGGCCATTTCGTCGATCACTTCCAGACAGTTGTCTGACAGTACCGACAGCTCTTGCTCGATCTCCAGCATGCTGGCATCCAGCGACAGAGCACCAAACAATACATATTTGTCATCAATCTTGGCGAAGGATGACAGTGGCATTGGAATGTTCAACCCCAACATGGTTTCGAACATTTCAGTGCGGCTTTCCTGTACCACTTCGTCTTCTCCCCAGAGGTAGCTGATGCACAGGATTTGATTCTCGGTTACGGACACGAAAATCGGGATCTCTTCACGGCCTACCACGTTGACTTGCAAAACTTCCACATCCCCATCAATGGGATAACAATCGAACCGCTGTCCGGTTGAGCTATTGTCGCCAAGTCCATTCAGGTGGTTGGCAATAGTGTGAATATTCATTATTGTCCTCACTGACATATTATGTCCGTGATTAAAGATAACACCGAGACATATTATGTCAAGTATTATCTCGCGTTAAAAAGTGGCGACGCCCTGACTGTCGCTCCAAGCTTGCAGATGGTAATGATACAACTGCAATGAGCCTATGGTATTCGCCTTAATTTGATCATTTTTACTGTAAAAATTTTTCGGAAATTCAAACGCTGCTCGGATAAGCCCCGGTGTCAGCCAGCTGTCATCTACCGGTAGTGTCTGCAATGTTTGTAGGCGACTGCGCGCATCTTTGCCAGTGAGGGTGCCTATGCTCCAGCCCCATTCACCAAAACTGGGCACATTGTGATGATACTGATCGACTTTGAAGCCTGCCAATGCCAAGGTTTTACCAATAGAGATAAACGCTTTGGTGGCGTGGTAGGGGGATGTGGACTGGATTCCGATCGCGCCATCGGCACTGAGCAACTGTGCCAGCTTGCGATAAAACAGGTCGGAATACAGCTTGTTGAGATCGGGATGAGATGGATCCGGGAGATCTACAATAATGGCATCGTATTTACGTCCTTGTTGGATCAGTGTATCAACGCCATTAAAGGCATCATTGAACATCACCTGTACTCGCGGATCGTTAAAGGCATTACCGTTTAAGGCCAATAATGCATGAGCCAGCCGTTTTGGCATCTCACTTGGTGGATTCTTAAATAAGGTGACCACCTCTTTATCCAGATCCAATAATGTCACTTGTTGTGGCTGCCATTTATAGATTTGCCGCAGTGCTAAGCCGTCACCGCCACCAATCACTAGCACTTTGTCATGGCGGGCACTAGCCGCTAGTACCGGATGTACCAGATAGGCGTGATAAATATGTTCGTCAATTGAGGAAAATTGCAGGCGGCCGTTGATATACATGGAATATACCGGCGGCAGATGGTTGCCCATTAATCGCTCAGTAAATGTTAATTGCTGGAAGCGCGTGGCCTTACTGTAAATAACATTGTCTTTATACAACAGGTTGTTGAACGACTGTTCCCACATTGGGCCTTTGGTCGCGAGGATTAACAGCAATCCCGTTGCCAGCAGGTGCCCGGCTAGCAGCCAGTTGGCATGCTGGATCCGCTCACGGAAACGCAAAATAAACAGCAAGCCTGCCAGTAAGTTAAAGCCCGCTGTCAGCGCCGCAGCTAACTGGGTGTCGAGCGCCAGCATAAAGGCGACCCAGATGGCGGCACCAATGCCCGCACCAATGTAATCAGCACCGTAAATGGTGCCAGCATTATGTAGCAGATGTTCATCGCTTAATGCCTGGCGCACTCGGGCGATCAGCGGGATTTCCATCCCAATCATCAAGCCCAATAATACACCCCACACATAAGGCAGGTAGACGGCGACGGATTGAAATTTACCGATAAAACCGCCATCCGGCAGTTGATCGGGGGGTAATTCCATGGTCTGGGCGATGAGTTTAGGCAATTCGTGGCCAAAACCGATGACCGCAGCGGTGATGAGTATGGCTAAGGAACCCAGCAGCGCCACACTCAGCTCCAGTCTGGCAAAACCGTCAAACGCTGATTTGATTTTGCGGGCGGCAAAGGCACCAAATCCCATCGAGACGATCATCAGACCGATCATGGTGTAGATAGCAGCTTCCAGTGCTCCCAGGATCCGCCCGGCATAATGCGACAACAGATATTCGTATATGAGACCACAGGCGGCGAGAATGCCCATGATCCCCAGCAGCAGAATGTCATCGAGTCGGGTCAGGCCATTATGGGTGACGGTTGGAGTATCCGTTGTCACAATTTACGCCATCAAACCGGTTAGGATCAGCGCGACCGCAATACTGATAGCCATTTCTACCGAAGCCAAGCCGATATTCAGTTGCCGCTCTACCTCTTCTGACAAGTCGATTTTGGCCAGCACCAACCACTTCACCACTTTTGTCAGCAACGTTAATACCAGCAGCATGATGATAGAAAACAGCAGCCATCCCAACAGGTTGCTGATATAGGCGGTTGGCGCATAGTCCATAAAGTGGCTGGCAGCATTAAAACTTAGCCCCATAGCAATCATGGTGCCGGCGTGGCGCAACGCCAATGCGGTGTTACCCTCCACCAATGCTTGTTGTAATGATGCTCCCTGATTGCGACGTGAATAGGCAATTTCAAGCCCGCGTGTCAGCAATACCAGCATCAACTGTGATACTGCAAAGGCGCTAAAAATGGCGATGAAGGTGTTGAGTGTCAAGTCTTCTGCCCACAACAACACGGCGCGGATCACCAGTGCTGTCGCTATCGCCGCGGCGGCATCCACAATGGCGACCGAAATGTTGCCTTTCAGCACTAGCGCATCTTTGTCGAACTGGTTAAGGGCTATTTTGTCATGCAGAAAGCGTCCGAGTTTGATCAGCACTAATCCGCAGATGCCATAAGCGCTCATACCAATGGCTTCTTGCACGTAGCTGTGTGCTGCAGCCCCGGTAATGGCCCCGGTAAGCACTATGCCTAACGCCGCCACGGCACCAGCAGTGCTGATCCCAAAGGCAAAATTATCACGTACGGCAAGCTCCTCGTTACTGTTGACCTTTACGCTCCAGCCCTGCATGTAACGCATCAGTGCCAGCAGGATCACCGCAATCCCAAGATCGATGGCAAGGATACCTGCCAGCTGTGATGTGATACCGAATTCCTGAAAGAGTGTCATCTTGATTCCTTTACTGTTGCTGTTTACTTACCGCGACTGATCCCACGGCTGGTGCGGAAACTTGAATTACGGAAACTGCTGTCTTTGGCATAATTAGAGCGGAACTTGCTACTCCCACTGCTACTTTTGGGGGTACGGATACTCTGCCGTGACAACGCTGTTGAGCCGGTGCGCGATTTGGCATAAGGGCTGTCGAAACGTTTCCCTTGTGAATCGAAGCGTTTTTTCGTGCGTTGATACAGCTGATCCTGGCTATTGGCCTGTTTGGGCGAAGTGTAGCGGTAGCGTCCGACATCATTGTAATAGCTGTAATCGCGGGCACGTGACCAGTTGTCGTAATAAATCGGGCGGTTAAAGAGGTTGGAGAACATGGCATACATGCCATACCACTCCCAAAACGAAGTGCCATTGGAACCGCTAGCCCAGTGACCATATGCCGGATTGCCCACCAACTGACTGCCAGGGCCGAAGTTTTGCGCATTGTTGGCAACGGTCGAGGTTTCTTTGCTGACAGCATTGACCCGCGCCAGCTTACCGTTAGACATATCGGCAACCACATTCACCTGATCGGATAGCATGTCGTTGTACTGGCTGGGATCGGTTGCCTGAAAGATATTTTTCAGCTCCTGCAACTGCTCATCCAGACCGGGAAAGTTACTGACACTGCTAGCATCTTGCAGCCGCTGTTTCAGTGAACTGAACATAGGGCCACTGCTGCCACCGTCTTTGGCCATTTCTGTCATCAGCGGTTGCAGGTCGGGCCGCTCAGATGCGAGTATCTGAGTATATTGGGTTAACAGCATGGCGTTGCGTATCTGTCCGTTGTCCAACTGCTGTGATAACTTCTGTAGTCTCTGGCTATCGAGTTGTTGTAACTGGGCTATCTGTTCGGGGCGGTCATCACCACAGGCGGTGAGAGACAACAACATGAGCACTGTGACAATACGGGTGAGTATCCCTGCCATGTTTTCTCCATCATTAGCTGTTAGACCGGCGTTCTCGCGGAATTTGTCGGGAGCATAGGCCGGACCGTCAAGTTGGTGTAATCTGTACACGAGGCAATTCCGTATATTAACAGTACCTTGCCGCAAAGATTACGGTTCGCTTGCGTGGGGCAAGCCACAATGGGGTTATCTATAACACCTTTGACATAATATGTCGAATTCAATTTCATACACTGGGAGCAATATGGGGACAACCACAGGCGAATTAAAGCCTTTTCATCCACTTCTCGAACAGGTTGCCGATAAACAGCTGCAACAGTTGCAAAGCCGCTGGCCGGACTTAGAGACAGGGTTGACCCCAGAACAACGGCACGAACTAAAGCAAGCCTTGGGGCTAAGCGATTTTGTGGCGGAACAACTATGTCGTCACCCAGAGTGGCTGTCCGAGTTTTTTGCGGAGGACTTTGCCAAGCCTGAGCGGCAATTTTTTGGTGAGCAATTGCAGCAGTTGCTGCATGACATCACCGATGAGGAGCAGACGAAGCATATTCTGCGGTTGTATCGCAACAAGCAGATGACCCGTCTGGCCTGGCGCGACTTTATGGGGCGAGCAGCGCTTGAGTCATCGCTGTTGGATCTGTCTGTGCTGGCAGAAGCGTTAATCATTGCGGCACGTGACTGGTTATATGATGAGATGTGTCGTGCTCTTGGCACGCCCTGTGACAAACAGGGGCAGCCACAGCCATTGATGATCCTAGGGATGGGAAAACTTGGCGGGCGTGAACTGAATTTTTCCTCCGATATTGATTTAATTTTTACCTTCCCGGAACACGGTGAAACTCAAGGCGGCAGACGTACTCTGGATAACCAACAGTTTTTTATCCGTATGGGGCAACGGTTGGTGAATCTGCTTGGTCAGGTGACTGCTGATGGTTTTGTGTTTCGGGTCGATATGCGCTTGCGGCCTTACGGTGATAGTGGGCCATTAGTGGTTAGTTACAGCGCCCTAGAAGACTATTATCAGGAGCAAGGGCGTGAGTGGGAACGCTATGCCATGGTTAAGGCGCGGGCGTTGGGGCCTTGGAATCGATTTTCCGATCAGCTGCATGATCTGTTACGCCCTTTTGTTTACCGGCGTTACATCGATTTTTCGGCAATAGATTCTTTGCGGCGGATGAAAGCGCTGATTGCCCAGGAAGTTAGACGTCGCCAGCTTACCGACAATATCAAGCTCGGGGCGGGGGGGATCCGTGAAGTAGAATTCGTGGTGCAGAGTTTTCAATTGATCCGTGGAGGTCGCGAACCCGCTCTACGGGTGCAGAACCTGTTTACCGCGCTCAAAACCCTCTACGAGTTAGGACAGATGGATTACCTAGCGGTTGAGGAACTGCGACAAAGCTATCAGCTGTTGCGGCGGGTAGAAAACTTGTTGCAGGCGATTGCCGATAAGCAGACACAGACATTACCTGATAACCTGCTTGACTGGCAGCGGTTGTGTTATGCGCTGGATATTCCAGAGGAAGCGCAACTGCTTGACGCCATCAATACGGCGATGCGTAGCGTCCATCGACATTTCCGCGCCGCCGTTGGCGGTGAAGAAAGCAAAGATGTGGTTAATGATTGCTGGACCGTACAGCTATGGAGTTGTCAGACACCCGAGTTAGCACAAGCCATGTTGGCCGAGCATGGTATCGAAGATACAGATTTTGCCCCGTTATTGCGCAGTTGGTGTGACAACATCAGTCATCGCACCATCGGTCCGCGAGGTCGTGAAACGCTCGATAAACTGATGCCGAAGTTGTTGGAAGAGATCGGCTTGCAGCCGTTGCCATCGCAGGCATTGAAACCGGTGTTAGGCGTGTTGGAGCAAATTCTCACCCGCACTACCTACTTGGAACTATTGTACGAAAATCCTGGAGCGCGACAGCAGTTGATCAGTTTGTGCCTTGCCAGCCCTTGGATCGCCTCCGAATTGGCACGTTTCCCGGTACTGCTGGATGAACTGATCGATCCAGCGCAGTTATATAACACCACCTCATTAGATGATTATGCCAGTGAGCTGCGTCAGTATCTGTTGCGCATTCCCGAAGATGATCTGGAACAGCAGATGGAAGCATTGCGGCAGTTCAAACTGTCACAGCAACTGAAGATTGCCGCTGCAGATGTCACCGGTGTACTGCCGATAATGGAAGTCAGTGATCATCTGACCTTCCTTGCTGAAGCCATTATTGAGCAAGTGGTACAACAGGCGTGGCAACAGGTGACTGCGCGTCACGGTGCGCCTGCAGGCTTGGCATCGGGGCAAACCGGCTTTGCGGTGGTGGGTTACGGTAAACTAGGTGGCATTGAACTGGGTTATGGTTCAGATCTGGATTTAGTCTTCCTGCATCATGGTCAAAGCGGCACGGTCACCGATGGTGAGCGGCCACTAGATGTTGGGCATTTCTATGTGAAACTGGCACAAAGGATCCAGCACCTGTTTACCACCCGCACGGTTTCCGGCACCTTGTATGATGTCGATTTACGATTAAGACCTTCCGGCGCATCGGGTCTGCTGGTCAGCAGTATTGAGGCATTCTCCGATTATCAGTTTAATGAAGCTTGGACCTGGGAACATCAGGCATTAGTGCGTGCCCGCTTTATTTATGGTGATAACAGTCTGGCGCAGCGTTTTGTGGAAATCCGTAATCAGGTATTGCAGCAACCCAGAGAAATGCAGCAACTGGCGCGTGATGTTCGGGAGATGCGGCAGAAGATGCGCGAGCATCTGTTAAAAGCGCCATCTGGAATGTTCGACCTCAAACAGAGTGCGGGAGGCATCACGGATATTGAGTTTATTGCCCAATTCCTGGTGCTGGCTCATGCCCATGAGCATCCTGAACTGTGTATGTGGTCAGACAATGTGCGAATATTTGAAGTCTTGGCCGATCTGGAACTGTTGCCTACTATGACCGCGCAATTGTTGACCCAGGTATATTGTCAGTTGCGTGATGACAACCATCGACTGACACTTGCCGGAAAACCGGGCCAGTTGGCGGTGGCAGACGTGGCGCCTCAGGTTAAGCAAGTCAGCGAGATTTATGCGCGGGTGCTGCAATTGAATGATGCTCAGCCATCAGCAGGTCAATGATGGCGGCAATAACCAAGGATGTGTATGAACAGCCGTTCCCCTTTTGAAACATTTCGCTGGCATTCGGAAATATTTGCTTGCTATAGCAATGATATTGAGCAATTTGAGCGCCAGTTGTTGCAAGAAACCACTCGGCTAAGGCTAAAACCAAGAGTGCTTGGGCACATCGATGGTTGGCCGCTGCAGTTGTGGCAATCGCCATCAGCCAGAGCCGGACTGCCATCGGTATTGATCAGCAGTGGTTTTCATGGTGAGGAGGCGGCTGGCCCTTGGGGCATGTTGCATTTCATGTCTGAGCTTTCAGAAGCGCTGTTCGACCAAGTGAACCTGACGCTATTACCACTGGCCAATCCCACTGGATTCAGTAAGGGCCATCGATTTAATCGGTTTGGGGATAATCCTAATCGTGGTTATCTATCGGTGGGCGATGGTGCGCAACCCTCCGTGGAAGGAAAGTTGCTGCTAGCGCACGGACAACTCTTACAAGCGGCGAGCCGCGACGGTATCCTCACTTGCCATGAAGATGTGCTGTCACAACAAACTTATCTGTATGCTTTTGAACCTAGGCAACAGCCTGGCGCCTTTAGCCACGGATTATTGTCAGCATTGGCAAACTATTTCCCGATCACCGAAGCGCCGGCTATCGACGGTTGTCCCGTACAGGAAGGGATTATATTTAACCATTTTGATAGTTCATTTGAAGCCTGGTTGGTGCGCAGTGGTGCCAAGAATGGTGCTTGTAGCGAAACGCCAGCCAAAGCCAATTTTGACCGACGTATTCTTGCGAACAGCGCGGTGATGCAGCAGTTCATCACTGCCTTATGTGCATAAAAACACCCGCATTTAGCGGGCGCGCTCTAGGCAAGTTTAAGGATTGATACGGATAGGAATACCGCTGCGATCATCCAACACCCTTTTTAACACCAGAGAGTCGGTATCATGCTGGGCAATAAACCGGCTGATTTTTGGGGTTAACTGCAATACTGTTGGTTCTGCCGAGTTGAATTCCGCTTCTGTACGTGACAGCGGATTATGTACCTCTAACCAGCGACTGCCATCGGGTTCCAGAGATGTTTTAATGGGTTGGTTGACAAACTGCACACGGGTACCCACTGGAACAGATTTAAACAGATGTTCGATATCGTTGTTGCGTAGTCGCACACAGCCGTGGCTTACGCGTAAACCAATACCAAAACTGGCGTTGGTACCGTGAATCGCATAGAGGCGGCCAACATAAAGTGCATAGAGTCCCATAGGATTATCAGGGCCTGCTGGCCATACCGGCGGTAAAGTTTCCCCTTTCGCCGCGTACTCTTTACGCATGGCAGCGGTGGGCGTCCAGGTGGGGCCAGCTTTCTTGCGTTGTACCTTAGTGACCCAATTTTCTGGTGTATCTTTACCTAACTGACCAATACCGATAGGTAATACTTCTACGGTATTGCGCTCTTTGTGATAGTAATAAAGGCGCATTTCTGCCACGTTGATCACTATGCCTTCCATGGGGGCATCTGGCAGGATCAGTTTATGTGGGATTAACAAAGTGCTACGCGGCAGTGGCAGAAAAGGATCTACCCCAGGATTGGCTTCCAGCATGTTGGTAAGCCCTAACTGGAAATCAGCAGCAATACCCTCAAGGGTCATTTTTTTATCGGGAACAACATAATATTCGTTACGACCGATAAGACGACTGCCATCTGCAGGCAGCTTATACTCAAGCGCTACTGCATTGACACAAAATATCATCAGGCCCAGTGACAGGGCAGTACAAAACAAATTACGCATAGGATTTTTGGTTTTCACCTGCTGAAAGTAACCGCTGATTTTTACAACCCGAAGCGGGATCCTTCCCTATTTATTATGGAATTTCAACCGGGCGAAGCATTTTAGTGAAATTCTAGGGGAAACTACAGAGGTTGTGACAGATATTCTATGTACAGCATCAGGTAGTACCAACGGACATTGAAACGTCACTAAAATATCGTTAATGGATGTTAATTACCTAATTTGCGAAAAAACTGTGAAAAATTACAATGTTTGTATCTATAACGACAACTATCTGCGATGGATAATGAAAAATCTGCAGAAAAAATCATTTTAATAACTGAAAGTTATTATTGCGGCATGATATAGTCTTTCAAGTCATATTCAATGCGCCACAACGTCATCGAAAGTGACCTTTTGCGGGTTAATATCGGGCTGAATGTGTGGGAAAGGGAGGGCATTTTGGACGCAAACACGATCAACAGTATTTTTCTCATTGGTGCTCTACTCACGGCGATCAGTGTTTTGGTCAGCCCGGTCTCGTCGCGCCTGGGGATCCCAATTCTGGTCGTGTTTCTGGCAGTCGGAATTCTGGCCGGAGAAGATGGTCCTGGGGGTATCGTCTTTGATGATTACTCCACTGCCTACATGATCAGTAATCTGGCGTTGGCGGTTATTTTGCTCGACGGTGGTATGCGCACCCGCGTGGCGAGTTTTCGGGTGGCTTTATGGCCCGCACTGTCTCTGGCGACAGTGGGCGTGGTGGTAACGACCGGGCTTACTGGTATGTTGGCGGCGTGGTTGTTTAATCTACAACCTTTGCAGGGATTACTGGTAGGTGCCATTGTTGGATCTACCGATGCGGCGGCGGTGTTCAGTCTGTTGAAAGGGCGCAGCATCAACGAGCGTGTTGGCGCAACACTGGAGATTGAATCCGGTAGTAACGACCCGATGGCAGTATTTCTTACGGTCACACTGATCGCCATTCTAGCCAATGTAAATAAAGAAGGTGTATCCGCAGGATTTTTGGCACTGAATTTTGTCAAGCAGTTTGGTTTTGGTGCTTTATTTGGATTTGGTGGTGGCTGGTTGATCTGGCTGGCGGTGAACCGTACCCAATTAGCCGATGGCTTATATTCGATCCTAGTTTTGAGTGGTGGATTAATCGTCTACGCCATTTCAAACGCGCTCGGTGGCAGTGGCATTTTATCCATCTATCTGGTTGGGCTATTGCTTGGTAATCGTGCAACTCGAGGCAAACATTCGATTCTCAACGTGCTGGATGGCATGACATGGCTGGCGCAGATTGGCATGTTCCTCGTGTTAGGGCTGTTACTGACGCCTTCTGAGCTAACGGATATCTGGTTGCCTGGGCTCCTGTTGGCCTTCGGCATGATTTTTATTGCCAGGCCCATCGCGGTATGGATAAGTTTGTGGCCTTTTCGTAGTTTCCAGCCGCGAGAATTACATTTCATCTCTTGGGTCGGGTTGCGGGGCGCGGTGCCGATTATTCTGGCGGTGTTCCCTATGATGGCGGGGCTGCCTAATGCGCAGTTGTACTTTAATCTGGCATTCTTCGTGGTGCTGGTCTCGTTGTTATTACAGGGCAGTACACTGACATCCGCCGCTCGCATGGCAAAAATTGAATTACCGTCAAAGCCTGAACCAATATCTCGTTCAGGTATTGAGATATATCCGACCAGCGAATGGGAAATTTTTGTCTATCGGCTCAGTGCCAACAAGTGGTGTATTGGTGAGCCGTTGCGCCATCTGGCGATGCCGAACGGAACCCGTATTGCAGCGGTTTTTCGGCAACATGAGCTAATGCATCCGTCAGGCAGTACGCGGCTGGAAGCCGATGATATTCTGTGTGTATTGGCACAGGAAAAGGATCTGGGACCGCTCAGCCAGTTGTTCAGTGAAGCGCCGCAAAAGCAAGATCTGCCGCGTTTTTTCGGGGATTTCTTTATTGCGATGGATGTACAATTGGCGGATATGGCCCCAATTTATGGTTTCACGCTGGATGACGCCCATATCGGTATGAGCGTGGATGACCTAGTGCACGAGCAACTGAGCAGTTCTCCTGTGATTGGGGATCAATTTACTTGGCAAGGGATTGGTTGGATTGTGGCGGATGTGCAGGATGGACAGGTGATGCGCGTTGGTATTCGCCTACCTACGCCAGATCTTTAACAACGGCATCTAAGGCACCGTTGTTTCTGATCTGGTTTTTTGGCCAATAGTTACTGGTACAACGATGGGTCTGTGGGCTCTGGCCGAGTTTTAAAGCGTCGATGCAGCCACATGTATTGAGGAATATTACGGCCTATTAGCTCTTCAATAATATGGTTGCCTCGGATAGCATCCTGCAGCTCATTTTCACCTGGGAAGTTTTCCAGAGGTGCTTTAATTTCAATGGTGTAACCCGCATCGTCAGCGTTTCGCTCAACAAAGAAAGGTAAGACTCTGGCTTTGCCCAATTTGGCGAGTGTGGTGCCGCCAGTAATCGTTGCTGCATCTTTGACGGCAAAAAAGGGAATGAATACCGCGCTAGAACGGCCAAAATCCTGATCGGCGGTGTACCAGATAACATCAGGATTGCGTAGACAACGCACCATCTGACGCAAGTCGCGTTTAGGGATCAACGCCTTATTTGAGCGCAGACGGCCTCGTACCTGTAAATATTCCATTAAAGGGTTATTGTGTGGACGGTATACGCCAACGCCAGGATTAAACTGCCCAAATATACGGGCCCCCATTTCTAGTGGTAGGCAATGTACTGCAAACAGAATAACACCCTGCCCAACATCTAGGGTTTGCTGCACATACTCTTGCCCTTTGATCTGCATATGTTGCTGAATGCGGGCATCACTCCACCACCAAGCATTTATCGTGTCAAAAATTGCCTTGCCAGTCTCTTCAAAATTACGCTGTAGCAATTGCTGCTGTTGCGCAGCCGATTTTTCTGGGAAACACAGTTCCAGATTGCGCCTAGCGGTATCCACCCGGCTACCTGCTAGTTTCATTGCTAGCCGACCAATGGCGGCTCCTAACGCCATCTGCCAGCGCATTGGCAACATACTGGTGAGTTTTGCTACGCCGATACCGAGCCACAATAACCAGTATCTGGGATGTAACAAATAAGCCGAAAACTGCGCTTTTTCTACCACGTGAACCCCAAAAGTTTACAAAAAATTAGTCGGTATTCTAACGCAATTCTTGCGGAAAATTAGGTACAATCGGCTTTATTTTGCCAAGACTTGGATAAGCTGCAGATGAAAGTGACACTGCCACCTTTTGAGAAAGCGCGAGTGCTGGTTGTGGGTGATGTAATGCTGGATCGCTATTGGACCGGGCCAACGGGCCGTATTTCTCCAGAAGCCCCCGTGCCTGTGGTTAAGATTAATCAACTGGAGGACCGACCCGGTGGCGCTGCCAACGTGGCGCTAAATATTGCCGCACTGGGTGGTCAGGTCACCTTGTGTGGTATTGTCGGTAACGATG
Organism: Shewanella sp. 4t3-1-2LB; assembly: GCF_017368415.1. Taxonomy (NCBI): domain Bacteria; kingdom Pseudomonadati; phylum Pseudomonadota; class Gammaproteobacteria; order Alteromonadales; family Shewanellaceae; genus Shewanella; species Shewanella sp. 4t3-1-2LB. The sequence goes on along the minus strand of NZ_JAFNJD010000007.1, from coordinate 17,680 downwards.
ATGCAGCTACTGCCTTATCCCATGGGCTGAAGGCTCAGGGGGTGCAGCCGCAATGGTTGCAGGTGCAAGATAAACCCACAATTACCAAACTGCGGGTGCTTAGTCGCAATCAGCAACTTATTCGGCTTGATTTTGAAGAGACTTTCACTGCTCAACAAAGCCAGCAGTTGTTGGCCGATGCTTCGGTACAGCTGGATAGCTGTGACATAGTGATCCTGTCAGATTATGCGAAAGGTGCTATTGGCGATCCACGACAGTTTATTCAATTGGCGCGAGCCAAAGGGGTGCGGGTGTTAGTCGATCCCAAAGGCAGTGATTTCTCTCGCTATCAAGGGGCCACACTAATAACTCCCAATATGAGTGAGTTTGAAGCGGTAGCCGGCCCTGTTAGTTCAGAAGCTGAACTTGTGCGCAAAGCTCACGAACTGATTGCGACTTATCAGTTGGAAGCCATGCTGGTGACTCGTTCCGAGCAGGGCATGACACTTATTACTAGCAGCGGCGATGAGCTGCATATCCCAACTGTTGCCAGAGAAGTTTACGATGTGACTGGCGCCGGTGACACGGTGATCTCTGCGTTAGCTAGTGCCTTGGCCGCTGGCAGCGAAATGCCACAGGCGTGTGCCATTGCCAACACCGCCGCTGGGGTGGTGGTGGGCAAGCTTGGCACATCTACAGTCAGCCGTATTGAGCTTATTGAAGCGTTATCATTGCATCACGGTGAATCAGGTTTCGGTGTCGTCACGGAAGAACAGCTGGCTTACGCGCTGGAGCAGGCGCGGCTGCGCGGAGAAAAAGTGGTGATGACCAACGGTTGCTTTGACATCTTGCACGCTGGGCACGTGTCATATCTGAAAGAGGCGCGGGCCTTGGGTGACCGACTGATTGTTGCTGTTAATGATGATGATTCTGTGCGGCGCCTGAAAGGTGAGGGACGTCCGGTCAATAATATCAATCGCCGCATGGCAGTGCTTGCGGGCTTAGCTTCGGTAGATTGGGTTGTGCCTTTCAGCGAAGATACGCCGCAACGGATTATTGCGCGTCTGTTGCCTGATTTGTTAGTCAAGGGCGGCGATTACCGGGTCGAAGAAATTGCTGGCGGTAAAGAAGTGATCGCGGCGGGTGGTAGCGTTAAGGTGCTGGGGTTTGAGGATGGGATTTCCACCACTGCCATTATTCAGCGGATCATGGACAAACCATGATCCTGGGCGGCTTGCTGGCCTCTGCATTGTTTTGGGCCGACGTTGGGCCAAAACAAGCGCTGGTATGTCCACCAGCAGCTATCAACCAGTGTTTGAGCTGGCTACCATTAGCGGTACGTCAGCAACTCCCGAGTGATTCTACTCGCTATAGTGACGCGTTAGCCTTGTGGGCGGCAATGGCAATTCCCGTCTCTGATTCCCGTGTTGCAGGTATTGTGCTGTGGGCACCACAACAGTTGGCTGATAGCCAAAGCGCGCTATGGAATGGCCGAGTGTATCAACTGCCACTGCAACAGCAACCTTTGCTGACGTTGTGGCATGAGCTAGGGCATCTGGAAATCCACCGACTGCAGGGAACCGTGTTGCCTGCGCAACTGACGCCATTGGAACACGAGTGGTTGGCAGACTGTTATATGGTGTGGCGCAGTGTCAGAAACAGTGGCAATTTGGTGTTGGCTTGGCAACAGTATGATCGTCGCAATCTTGGAGTAATTTCCGATATTAATAATCTGTCACACTGGAGTTCGTTATATCTGTTGCCGATATTGACACGATATAGCGCAGTGCAAATCGCCGCTTTTCCTTCCTATGCCGATTTTGTTAGTGATTTCTTCCCCAATTTACAGCGTTACGATAAAGACGCGATAGCCGAGTTTTCCAGCTTGTTGCAACGGGTGTTTGGTGCCGGTAGTGTGTTGCCGTTACCCGATTACATGTTTTGGCGTCGCCCCGCGCTGGGAGCGGTATTAAAACCCACCTTGGTACGCTTGATGGGGGCAACAGCGGCTGAACATTGGTTACAACAGCAACGCATGTGGCCACAAAGCTCATCGACGGTTCAGGTAACTGAATCTGCCCTGAACAGATCTTAAAAACCCCGCCATCAAGCGGTTTTGGTGCGAGCTATCAGGATATTCCTTTGGTAAGCTTTTGTGCGGTTAACAGGAGATTTTCACCGGAGGACAACACATGGCGAAGCGATCCAAGGCGCAGACCGAACTTACCATTCAGCAGATCATGGATGAAGCATTCCGTCAAATTCTGACCATTGGCTTCGAAACCATGTCCTATTCCACCCTGGCCGATGCGCTGGGCATCAGCCGTACTGGTGTGAGCCACCATTTCCCGCGGAAAATAGATTTCCTGCTGCGGCTTAATGAGCGTATTGGCGAGCATTTTATTTCAGCACTGGATTTTTCCAGCAATGCGGCATTACAACGTTCCTGGCAGCAGGCGATGATCAGACCTGAACAACAAGCTGTTTTACGGTTATTTTTTAGCTTGTGTGGCCGTGTTGAAGATGAAATGCCGGAATTTATCGCAGTTGAACAGGCAATGCAGCAGGCAGAAGCCGTCCTCGGTTTGAGTGGGCGGGAACAGGTACAGGAGTTGTTAGGCGCCAGTGCCTTGCAGTTGTCTTCTTGTTCTTTTCTGGCAAAAGCGGCTTGAAACCCCATATAAGTGCTACCCCATAAGATTAAAGGTGTGGATCTGGAAACGGTTGTCAGGGTTATCTGACTACCGTTTTTTAATCGTTGCATCCCTATCAGAATCTGTGCTAGTGTCAAGTTATCTTAAAAACTGAGACATGGGTCACATATGAGGCGGATACAGCAAGCAATCACCCTGTGGCTGGCCAGCGTAATGCTGACCCTGTCGCTGGCTGTTATTTCTGCGCCTCAGTCGGCTATTGAGCAGCCGTTACTGTTGGCTGAACAACAGGTGCTGTTGCAGTCAGTATTGCCGGATAATCCGCTGCCAGCGTTGTTGCCGGAAAATAGCTTTGAACCCATTGAGCCGGTTATACCGCGCACCCGCACTAAACTTGTCACTCCGCGTGTTAGTGCTAGCGTATTACCTGAATCTGAATATAAACGTACCCTTCTAAAAAATTCGGTTTTCCCACAGGCGTTGACTCGTGCGCCGCCTGCCTTTGCTTGAAAATCCCTCAATATATTTAATAAATTTTGGATTCAAGCAGAGGTGTATCATGAAAACACTGCAAACTTATACTCTTAACACACTGGAAATTAACGATAATAGCTTTTCTTTAAGCGAAAATTCCCCAGCATCGGCGGCGTTGATGAATTTCAGTCATTCCACCCGTATGACGCTGCATGCCGATATGCCAGTGCCTGAGGCATACAAAATCATGGCGGCTGAAAATAGCCAGATCAATTACGTAATTAATGATCATCACGAATTGTTGGGGATCGTCAGTCGTAACTGGTTATCCAACGACAATCTAATGAAGTACACCGATAAGAGTCATGGGCCATCCTTTTGGAGCGTGTTTGACTTGATGTTGCCCATCTCTGAACTGCCAGCAGTAGATGACGCGCAGTTACAGGACGTTACCGTCCTTGATGTGCTGGAAACGTTCCGCAGTATCCAGCGGGATTTTATGTTGGTGTTGGATGGCAATGGGCAAATGCGCGGCTTGTTAAGTGCGGAAGATATTATCGGCCGTTTGGAACATGCACCGACATTCCGTGATAAAGGCGGCGAAGTGCTGGAGATTTTACGGCAGTTACGGGCAAGTCATGGGCTGGAGCAATTACAAGTGGTTAACGGCTAATTGCACTCCTTAATAAAAAACCGGTGGCATGCCACCGGTTTTTTTAGTTGTAACGCAAAGTAGTAAAATTACAATGCGTTCAGAATCGCGGTAACAGATTCTTTGGCATCGCCAAATAACATCTGGGTGTTATCCTTGAAGAACAATGGGTTCTGCACGCCCGCATAGCCAGTGTTCATCGAGCGCTTGAAAGCAATGACGTTTTGCGCTTTCCACACTTCCAATACAGGCATCCCTGCAATCGGACTACTTGGATCTTCTGCCGCCGCCGGGTTAACGGTATCGTTGGCACCAATCACCAAAACGGTATCTGTGTCTTCGAAATCATCGTTAATTTCATCCATCTCTAACACGATATCATAAGGCACTTTAGCTTCTGCTAGCAGTACATTCATATGGCCTGGCAAGCGACCCGCAACTGGGTGAATACCAAAGCGGACTTTAATGCCCATAGCGCGCAGTTTCTGGGTAATTTCGGCCACAGGATATTGTGCCTGCGCTACCGCCATCCCGTATCCGGGGGTGATGATCACTGAGCTGGAGTTCTTCAGCAGATCAGCCACTTCTTCGGCGGTAGTTTCACGATATTCACCTAGCTCTTCGTCGCTGCTGCTCGTGGCACCATCAGTACCAAAACCGCCAGCGATTACCGAGATGAATGAACGATTCATCGCCTTACACATGATGTAAGACAGAATTGCCCCTGATGAACCTACCAATGCGCCAGTCACAATCAACAGATCGTTCGACAGCATGAAGCCTGCCGCAGCGGCGGCCCAGCCAGAGTAGGAGTTCAGCATTGAGACAACCACTGGCATATCGGCACCACCGATAGAAGCCACCAGATGCCAGCCGAAGGCTAAGGCAATTAGCGTCATCAACAAGACGGCAAAGGTGCTCCCACCAACATTCACAAAGTACAGCAACAGGACAAAAGACACCACAACGGCTAGCAGGTTCAGTTTATGGCGCTGTGGCAACATCAGCGGTTTGGAGGAGATAATGCCACGCAGTTTGCCGAAAGCCACGATAGAACCTGTAAAGGTAACCGCCCCAATAAAGATGCCGAGGAAGATTTCCACTAAGTGGATATTGAGCATAGCCCCCGTTAGCTGGGCATGCTGCGCCGCTTTGGCCGCTTCTTTAAAGGCTTCGGCTGCTGCATCCAATGTTGCTTGCAGATCTGAACCGGCGGTTACGACCACGCTGGTGGTGGTTGCCGGATGCAGGTCGATAAAACTGTTGAATCCGACCAGTACGGCTGCCAGACCCACGAAGGAGTGCAGGATAGCAACCAGTTCAGGCATCTGGGTCATCTCAACTTTTAGAGCCAGCCGCACGCCAATTGCGCCGCCAATCACCATTGCCAGAATGATCCACTGTACACCTGTGGTTTCGGGGTTAAGGATAGTGGCAATCAGGGCGATCGCCATACCGGTGACCCCCAAAATATTGCCCTGTTTAGCGGTTTCCTGCTTAGAAAGTCCGGCCAAACTCAGAATAAAACACAGCGCTGCAATGATATAGGCCGCTGTTACCAGTCCTTGAGACACGATATCTTCCCCCTTAACCTTTACGGAACATCTTCAGCATGCGCTGCGTGACGGTAAAGCCACCAAAGATGTTAATACTGGCGATTAGCACAGCAAAAAAGGCCAGGCCAGTAACCAGCGCCGAACCCTGACCAATTTGCAGCAATGCACCTACTACAATAATCCCGGAGATAGCGTTAGTGACGGACATCAGCGGAGTATGCAGTGAATGTGTAACGTTCCATACTACGTAGTAGCCGACAATACAGGACAGCAGAAATACGGTGAAATGTGATAAAAACTCTGGTGGCGCAACTGACGCCACGGCACCAAAAGCAATGGCAGCCACGGCACCCAACACGTATTTCAGTTTAGATGGCGCTTTAGGCGCGGCGGCATCTTTCGCTGCCACTTTTGCTGGCTGTTGCTGTGGCGCTGCCGAAACAGAAATCTTTGGCGGTGGGAAGGTGACTTCCCCGGCCTTGATCACTGTCATATTGCGCATCACAGTATCTTCAAAGTCGATGACCGCGTTACCGTCTTTTTCTTTGCACATCAGCTTCATCAGGTTCACCAGATTGGTGCCGTAAAGCTGTGAAGACTGTGCTGGCAAGCGGCCGGGCAGATCGGTGTAGCCGATAATTTTTACCCCATTACCAGTGACAAACAGTTCACCAGGTTGGGTGTATTCACAGTTACCACCTGTGGCTGCGGCCATATCCACGATGATGGACCCCGGTTTCATGGTATCCACCATTTCTTTGGTGATCAGTCGAGGGGCCGGGCGGCCCGGGATCAGCGCAGTGGTAATGATGATATCGACTTCTTTGGCTTGTTTGGCAAACAGTTCCATTTCAGCCTTAATGAACTCTTCGCTCATCACTTTGGCATAACCGTCAGAAGAAGCGCCGTCTTCACCGCCGAAATCCAGTTTGAGGAACTCACCGCCCATCGACTCAATCTGTTCAGCCACTTCCAGACGGGTATCGAAAGCACGGACAATTGCGCCTAACGAACCGGCTGCGCCGATGGCTGCCAGACCCGCAACTCCAGCACCGATAACCAGTACTTTCGCGGGTGGCACTTTACCAGCAGCGGTGATTTGACCGGTAAAGAAACGACCAAATTCATGGGCCGCTTCAACCACTGCACGGTAACCGCCAATGTTGGCCATGGAGGACAATGCATCCATGGATTGGGCTCGAGAAATACGTGGAACCATGTCCATCGCCATCACATTGATGTTGCGCTTAGACAGTTTTTCCACCAATTCAGGGTTTTGCGCGGGCCAGACAAAACTGACTAGCGTGGCACCATCTTTCACTTTGGCAATTTCTTCATCTGTGGGTGCATTGACTTTGAAGATGAAATCCGCTTGCCACACTTCTGGTGCGACGTTGGCCCCAGCAGCTTCAAAGGCTGCATCGTCAAAGCTGGACAGCGCCCCCGCGCCCGCCTCAACGACGACTTCGAAGCCGAGTTTTTTCAATTGCTCAACGGTGGCCGGGGTCGCAGCGACTCGGGTTTCACCGGGGAGAATTTCTCTCGGTATTCCAATTTGCATGACTGATTCCTGATGATTGGTAAATAAACATCTGCCCGCGTTGTTCCGTAAGCAGGCAGATAAAAATCTGTGTGTCCGGTCAACTGAAGACAATGCAGATACCGCAGCGCGGTCACACAATGCCTGCAGCATCAGAATACTAGACTACTCTATTTTTTGAGAACCGACAGTCTTCCTTTTGCTGCACAAACAGTGCTAGGGCATTGTCGCAACTCTTTACATGGAAACAAGCACAGATTGCTTTAGCTGACTCTTTCTTGGCTGGTCGGAGCAAATAATTTGCGCTATGCCACACTTTTTTAACTTAACCACTATCAATCTCATATTCAAAAAAAATATAAAAAATTAAATATTATTCTTTTTTGACTTTCTCTGTGACAGATAAGCTTGCGATTATCTGTTTGTCTCAAGGCTCCGCTGCATGTCATTAAAAGAACTCTCACCACTGGCGTCACCCTTGTCGGTTTCTCAGGTCGCTCAACTACAGCAATTTGCCAGTGAGTTAACACCGTTACAGCAGGCGTGGGTGAGTGGCTATCTCGCGGCCAGCGCTGGCGCTGCTTCACCTATATCGGCATCTGCGCAAACACAGCCCGGTTATACCTTAACTATTCTGTATGGCAGTCAGACGGGCAATGGCCGCGGGATTGCCAGCCAATTGGCAGCGCAGGCGAGCGCGCAAGGTTATGCGGTAAACCTCAGTGCTATGGGAGACTATAACGCACGTTCTCTCAAGCAAGAGCGGTTACTGGTGGTGATCGTCAGCACTCAAGGTGAAGGAGAAGCTCCTGACGATGCCATTGAGTTACACAAGTTTTTGGCATCAAAGCGAGCACCAAGACTCGAACAGTTGCATTACGCTGTGCTGGCACTGGGTGACTCATCCTATGAATTTTTCTGTCAGACCGGTAAAGAGTTTGATGAGCGATTGGCAGCGTTGGGCGCTCAGTCGCTGTTAGCGCGCGTTGATTGCGATGTGGACTATCAGCAAGCTGTTGAACAATGGCAGCAGCAATTGCTAACAGCGGTGCAGCCTCACTTACAATCATCAGCGCAGGTGGTTGCTATCGATAGTGCCAAACAGGCAAGTGCCTCCGCCGTCTTTAGCAAGCAGCAACCATACGAAGCGGAGATCCTGCTCAGCCAGAAGATTACCGGGCGTGATTCGATAAAAGATACCAGACACATCGAAATTGATTTGGGCGAATCGGGCATTCAGTATCAACCTGGCGATGCCCTTGGAGTGTATTTCAGCAACTACGCGACATTAGTGGATGAACTGCTCTCAAGCCTCCAGCTTGATGGTGAAACCACAGTTGCCATCCAGCAGCAAGAATATAGTCTGCGTCAGGCACTGACCGAGGTAAAAGAGCTGACACAGTTGTATCCGGGATTGGTGCAATTCTGGGCCGAACACAGCGCAAGCGAAGAATTGCAAGCAATTGCCGCTGACCGCGAGCAAACCAGGTTATTTATCAAACATCATCAGTTAGCGGATCTGCAACGCTTGTATCCCATCACTCAGGTTGACGCCCAACATCTTGTCGATGTGCTGCGGCCTATCACCCCGCGCCTGTATTCCATCGCTTCCAGCCAACGTGAAGTCGATACTGAAGTGCATCTGACCGTCGGGTTAGTTGCGGAGTTACGAGATGGCATTCTGCGTTATGGCGCCGCTTCTGGTTTTCTGGCGCGCGCCCAAGAAGGGCAGAAACTGCGGGTTTATGTGGAAGCAAACAAACATTTCCGTTTGCCGACGGAACCTGACACGCCAGTGATCATGATTGGCCCCGGTACCGGTGTGGCGCCGTTCCGCGCCTTTATGCAGGAGCGGGCAGCCCAAGGGATAACCGCTGACAGCTGGTTATTCTTTGGCAATCCTCACTTTGAACAGGATTTTCTGTATCAGACCGAGTGGCAACAATACCTCAAAAATGGCCAGCTAAGCCGAATTTCTTTGGCTTTTTCCCGCGATCAGCAACAGAAAATTTATGTGCAACAACGGATCCGTGAACAAGGTGAGGATGTGTGGCAGTGGCTGCAACGTGGTGCTTACCTGTATCTGTGTGGCGATGCCGAGCGCATGGCAAAGGATGTGCAGCAGGCTTTACTGGATGTGGTGGTGACACACGGCGGTTTGGCCGTCGAGGCGGCCACTGAATATCTGGAAAATCTGCGGTTGCAGGGGCGTTTCCAAAAAGACGTTTACTGAGTGCTATGGTCAGCGCTGTGCTAATGGGCCGGCTGACATCAAAGAGAGTGAGTTATGAGCGAGCCAAAATTATCAGCCAATGAGCGTATTAAAAGTCACAGTCAGCATCTGCGCGGCACCATTAAGCAGGGATTAGCGACTGATGTTACCGGCGCCTTCAGCGAGGACGATCAGCAACTGATCAAATTCCACGGTTTCTACCAGCAGGATGACCGCGATCTGCGGAATGAGCGTAAAGAGCAAAAACTGGAGCCACTTTACAGCTTTATGTTGCGGGCTCGAGTTCCTGGTGGCGTGTGCACGCCACAGCAGTGGTTGGAAGTCGACCGTATTGCATCCGAGCTGACCACCTCCAATAGCATTCGCTTGACGACACGCCAGACCTTTCAGTATCACGGTATTCCCAAGCGCAATTTGAAAACCATTATTCAAGGGCTGGATCGTAAAGCGCTGGATTCCATTGCCGCCTGTGGTGATGTTAACCGTAACGTGATGTGTAATCCTAATCCGGTGCAATCCAAACTGCATCAGCAGGCTTATTACTGGGCTAAAAAGCTGTCGGACCATATGTTGCCGCACTCCAAGGCCTATGCCGAGATCTGGTTGGATGACGAAAAACTGCTGAGTACCGAAACGGAAGCAGAACCGCTTTATGGTAACACCTATCTGCCACGTAAATTCAAAATGGCAGTGGCCGTGCCACCGGATAACGATGTGGATGTCTATACCAACGACTTTGGCCTGATTGCGATTGCTGAAAACGAGGAACTGGTTGGGTTTAACTTAGTTGCTGGTGGCGGCATGGGGTCGACCCATGGTGAGGTGGAAACCTTCCCACGATTGGCCGATGATTTTGGTTTTATCCGCGCCGAAGACACCATTAAGTTTGCGGAAGCGGTAATGACGTTACAACGGGACTGGGGCAATCGCAGTAACCGTAAACGCGCGCGCCTGAAATACACCATCGTCGATCGCGGTTTTGCGGCATTTAAAGCGGAAGTCGAAAACCGTGCAGGAGTGAAGTTTCAGCCCAAGCGTGAAGTGGTTATCGGCGATCGCGGCGATCGTTATGGCTGGGCCAAAGGTGTCGATAACCAATGGCATCTGACACTGTTTATCGAAGGCGGCCGCATCAAGGATCTCCCCGGAAAAACACTGCAAACCGGTTTGCGGGAGATTGCCAAAATCCATCAGGGGGATTTTCGCATGACCGCCAACCAGAACATTATCATCGCTGGGGTGGCAGACGGGGCCAAACAACAGATTGAAGACCTCGCCCGTCAACACGGTTTACTGGGAGAAGTGATCAGTGCCAGCCGCGGGCATTCCATCGCCTGCGTGGCATTGCCAACCTGTCCGCTAGCGATGGCGGAAGCAGAACGTTATTTCCCGGAACTCATGGATAAAATTGAGGCGCTGCAACATAAACATTATATTGCCGAGCAGCCGATTGTTGTGCGTATGACCGGCTGTCCTAATGGTTGTGCTCGCCCATTTGCCGCAGAAATCGGTTTAGTGGGCAAGGCACCAGGACGCTACAACCTGTATTTGGGCGCAAGTTTCGAGGGCACCCGGCTCAATAAAATGTATCGAGAAAATATTCAGGAAGCGGAAATATTAAGCGAACTGGATGGGTTATTCGCACGTTATGCTGTTGAACGTAATGCTGGCGAACACTTTGGCGATTTCGTGGTGCGCGTTGGTGTTGTTAAGGCGGTGCTGGACGCGGCTAAGGATTTCCATGGCTGAAGTTCATTCACCACTAACGGCCGCTCAGCTAACTGCGTTATTGCGAGCGGATGAAACTGAGCAGCAGCGGCAACTGGCGGCTATCAATCTTTTCCTTGGGCAATTAACGCCTGCGCAGCGTGTTCAGTGGGCGTTAGATTATTTGCCGGGAAATCATGCGCTTTCCTCAAGTTTTGGCATCCAGGCAGCGGTCATGTTGCATCTGGTCAGTAGTATCAGCGCTGATGTGCCAGTGATCCTTACCGACACCGGTTATCTGTTTCCAGAAACCTATCAGTTTATTGATGAGCTGACTGACCGACTGCACTTGAATCTTAAGGTGTATCGCTCGGAATTGACGCCAGCCTGGCAAGAGGCACGCTTTGGCAAACTGTGGGAAAAAGGGCTAGAGGGGCTTGAGTTTTATAATCGCATCAACAAAGTCGAGCCGATGAAACGGGCACTGGCAGAGTTGCAGGTAGGCACTTGGTTTGCGGGGTTGCGGCATAGCCAGGCATCTACCCGAGAAGCGCTGCCGTTGCTGGCGATTCATGGCCGTCACTACAAGCTGTTGCCTATCGTTGAGTGGAGCAATCGCGATGTGCACTATTATCTGCAACAGCACGAACTGCCTTACCACCCCTTGTGGTACCAAAATTATGTGTCAGTAGGGGATACCCATTCTAGCCAACCACTTCAGCCTGGAATGAGCGAAGAGGAAACCCGTTTCAATGGCCTTAAACGGGAATGTGGCCTGCATTTTGAAATCTAAAGGCAGAATAAACAGTGCGTTAATGGTGATGCTGCAATCGTTATCGCTTGTCAAACAAACGGGAGGCAGGTTGTTTACAGCGTTATCCATAAACATTATGTCTTCTCGTGTGGGAAACGAGGCCCACCGTTAGCCGTCTAGGCTAAACGCTGGCGGGCAAGGTCGATACGGGCCTTTGACGATAAGCTGATGTTGAAGGTGATAACTGCGCTATTGACCTGCGCGCCGCTTTAATTGACTTGCCGACCACGATTGCCCGCGTTTTTTACTGTCCTAACTGGCTGAGACTGGGCCGTGTTCGATTATTGTCCCGTGGGCGTTTTTGTAAAATGTAGCCTTAGCGCCTGTAACAATTTGGACCATGGTAATGTTTGTGGTAGTGGCAGTTGCAGATCTGGCGTGGTGCCTTTACCCGATAGTAAGTTACCGTATTGGTCATATACCAGTGAGGCACTGATACTCACGGTAATTTCGCTGGCTGGCAGCCTGAAATCATGTTTGCGCGCTAAATCGCCAGAAGTGGAATCGCCAATCAGCAATGTTTTACGCCAGCCCTTAGCATAGTAAGCCAACCACTCACATTCATGGCGACATCCCGGCCCAATTAACAGCAGCAATTGCTGTGTCGCTAGCGGCACCACATCCTTGGGGGTAACCATCGGTGGCCGAGCATACCATTGACTGAGTTCTGGTTGTGGTTGGCGGCTTAATACTGCACTGATTGGCGGAAATAACTGAAAGTGATTTAACGGTACGTACCCCAAAGGATTGAGAAAGTCACTGCGTAGCTGCGATGCCCGACGATAACGAGCATATCCCATTGGCTGCGAGGCGGGATATTGTCGGCCCTTAGCTAGCAGTTGTAGTAGCACTGGGCTGAAACCACTGGTTTGTCGCATATCTAGGATCAGCGTTTTGGCCTGTAATGCCTTTTGGAAATCCCGCTGTAGTTGCCGATCGTTCTCCAGCCTATCCAGATCGCCAAAACGGAATAATTCAGTTTCTGTATCCAACCACTGCCACTGGCTGATTGCCGGATTGCGTTTAGTCGTCAGCTTATATCTGATGGGCAGTTCAATATTTACGGTGTCGACGTTATGACCTGTCAGCGTTAAGGTGACGGTGTCTTTGTCGCGTAGTCCGAGTTCCTGTCGCAGTACCTGTAACTGTTGCAGCAGCGGTGCCAGCGGCTGTTTTGGTGTCGCCATAGTGCTTGCTGCTTGCAGCCACAGCGCTATCGGTAATCCATCGATATGACTCAGAAATGGGCGTGATAAATCTAGTGGTTGTCCGCTATCATCCAGTGCCAGCCACTGTTGTTGCATCTGTTGCACAGTGATTGGCAGTAATGCCGAGGCTAAGGGCAACGCTGAAACACTGGCACCTGGATCGTCTATCAGACTCACCAGTTTACGGACCTCGGTATTAAAACGATTAAGGCTAATATTTTGAGGATAGCGTGCGGTGATTTGACTTACCCGTTGCTGCAATAGCTTGAGGCGGTCGGGTCGTAGTACCACAAAAGCTGAATAATCACTCAACTGTTGTTGTAATAGCTGAAGATCCAACACCATTTGTTCGTGAGTCAACACACCTTGAGGTAATGGTCGTTGCAGTACAAATCGCAATAGTTGCAGGCTGCTAATCAACAGCATCAGCAAAAATAGATAAAAAATCTCCCTGAAGCCAGACCTCATTGCCATTGCAGCGTTGTTACCTCGTGTTACAGCAAATCGTTAAGAGCCACACCTATGCCCAAACGTTCCGTATGAGCGTTGTAGTCGATGAGACTTTCACCATAGCCATTGAAGTACTGCGCGTAGAACCGCAGATTTCCCAAAATCGGATAACTCCAGGTCAGTTGCACGGCACCACGGTTGTCACTGGTGTTGAGATTATTCCGCAGCATCACACTGAACCGATGTTTCCCAGGGCCATATAACCCGGTTAATTCAAAATTACCCATATAGTCATTTATATCTGGGTTGTCATCCCCCTCGGGATCACCGGCATATTGCTTATCGCTTTCTGGAATACGCCACCAGACGTTGAGTGATATCGCCATCGGTCCTTTATCAAAAATCATGTTGCCATAGATGCGGTTCCAACTGCGTGACAGCAATCCCGAACGCCCGTTAGATTGATGCACAACACCAAATCCCCAGAAGGAGTTGGTAAAGTCGCCGATTTTCCAATCATTGTTGAACAACATAAACAGCTCTGGTTCATGATTGGTTTCTCTGAAAGGTGATGAGCTGTCTTTGTTATATACCTGCCACCAGGATTGATTGGTATAGGCGAAAAACAGATGACCATTATTGCCAAAGATGTTGTAGGCTAACGGAAATTTAAAACTGATCTGAAATTTTGCTTCCACATGATCGAGACTGTAGCCTTGTTGTTCCATATCTTCGACAAATGGCTTGCTGTTAGGCGATGAACTGTAAGTAACGGGGAGGAAATAGTTGACCTTATGCGGCATGATAACAAACGGATTATCAGACGCTTTCAGTTCCTGATTAACTCTCTGCTCCACTAAAGATGTCTGGTTTTCTCCATCGTCAGCTGCGAGTGTTTGGTAGCTGCATAGCGCACTGCTGAATCCAAGAATCGAAGCGGCGAAATATGGAAAATTCATGCGTCCTTTCTCCCTGAGACCTATCAATAGTTAAGCGTGCGTCAGCAGTGTAGCATTGAAAATAATTGGTTTAACAGTCGCTTGAATTTACGTCGGGGATTGCAGCTTGACGAACATGGTAAATGCAACTGCCATCGTAACAACTAATAGCGGCTTTAAATAACCAATAGGCATAAAAACTAATAATTATATATTTAATAAAGAATATTTAAGCCGCTATATTGCCGCTAATGACAAGCGGGGTTCATCGATATGGCGTTACTACATCTAGCCGATGCACAGGTTAAAGGAAAAGTTTATCTGGTGGGGGCCGGCCCTGGCGATCCTGAACTGCTGACCCTCAAAGCCTGGCGGCTTTTGAAAAGCGCCGATGTGGTTCTTTATGATGCGTTAGTGAGTGAGCAGATCCTGTCACTACTCCCGGCGTCGGCTGAAAAAATTGCTGTGGGTAAACGTGCTGGTAGCCATAGTGCTTCTCAGCAGCAAATCAACCAATTGTTAGTTGCTAAAGCTTATAGCCGTGAACGGGTAGTACGTCTGAAGGGTGGTGATCCGTTTATTTTTGGTCGTGGTGGTGAAGAACTGCAAGCGTTAGCCGCCGCTGGTATCCGCTTTGAAGTCGTGCCCGGAATCACCGCTGCCAGTGGTGCTGCAGCATATGCGGGTATTCCGCTTACCCATCGTGACCTCGCGCGATCGGTAACTTTTATCACCGGCCATTGCCAGCGTCCCGGTATGCCAGTCGACTGGCGTCAATACTGTGATGCCGATATGACGTTGGTAGTGTATATGGGAATACTCAACGCCACGGCTATCCGTGATGGTCTGTTAGCGGCAGGGCGGGCGGCTGATACACCGGTGGCGCTGGTGTCTTGTGCCAGCACGCCACGGCAACAGTGTTTTCTCGGGACGTTAAACGAACTCGGGACATTAGCCAGCCATCCACAGTTAGAAATGCCAGCACTGATGGTGATAGGTCAGGTTGCTAGTCTCGCTGCACAGCTCAATTGGTTTGAACCTCAGGCAATGACTGTGCCCGCAGCTCTGGCACAATGACCTATCACAACTGTTAGTTGACCTGGAAATCCTGTTGGAGCAAGGTCTTTAAGGCATCAACGTACGCCAGATCTTGCCGCGGAGGTACCAATTGCGCCAGTTCTTCACCAATGGCGGTGAAGCGGTAATAGCCAAACAGCAGATGATTATTTTTCGGTGTAATCGTCAGCTGTTGCTGGTTTAACTGTAATGTCATGGCCTGTTTTGCAGGCAAGATGCCCGTTTCAAATTCACTCTTGTGAATGAGGCCAGCGTCCATAAGTGTTAGCAAGTTAGAGTAAGGCAGACCAAACTGCGACAATCCCAGATTTACTGCACTGTGTTTACGGAAATATTGTCCTAACCCTCCGGCAACACGGTAGTTGCCTAGTAGCTTGCCTCGCTGTTCATTATTGATTTTTACCGTCATTCCTAGGGCTTTTTCCATTAACTGTGCCTCTCGCAGTGTCAGTTGCTGCAATGTCGCTAACGTGCGTAGACTAAAGTTGCCTGGGTTTACCGTTTCACTGGCAAGGATCCTGCCCCAAAGATCCTGCATTTTGCGATTATGGATCTGCTCCGCCATCTGGAAAAACTGATGGATCCAGTCTGGATCCAGTTCTGCCCCCGCTACCTCTGAAGAGGAATAGCTCAACGCCATCGCATAGATATTTTCCAGATTCTGCTGATATTGTTGTTGCTGCTGGGCTAAGCGGAAACTGGCGCGTTGCCCTAAGGTAGCGCTGGCAGGATGATAATCTTGTTCGGATGCTAGCCCCAACAGATGCCCGAGCCGCAGCACTTTTTTACGTGCGGACATGTCTAGCGCATTTTCGACCTGAGGTGCATCATTCAGCTGACGGTTTTCTGCCATAGCATCATTCTGGATTAAGCTTGATATGGCTTACTATAAGCGGAAAGGGCGGTCTGCTGTCCAGATCTCTGCAGCAATTTGCGCGGATGAACCTCAAGCTGTCACAAGCATTATTTATTTTGTGAACTGCTTTTAATTAATGACTTTTACTGGACACCACTGCCAATGCTCGTGATCTGATTCATGAAATCTATGGCATTATTTCCCTACCATTATCTATAGCTAACAGATTGAACATACAGGTGTTAAGGTGAACAAAACCCTCATTCTATTTTCCAGCGTGCATGGGCAAACCCGTAAAATATGTGAATTTATGGCCAAACGCTTACAGCAGCAGGGGCAGGATGTGACCTTGGCGGCCATTAGTGAAGCGCCGGAATTGGGGGAATTTGACCGTATTCTGATCGGTGCCAGTATCCGCCATGGCAAACATAATTCCGCCGTTTATGATTTTATTCGCCAGCATCAGGCGCTTCTGGACACTAAGCCTAATGGCTTTTTTTCGGTGAGCTTAGTGGCCCGTAAACCAGCGAAAAATACTCCGGAAACCAACCCTTATATGCAAGCTTTTCTTGCTAAATCCGGTTGGCGGCCGAAGTTGTTGGCGGTGTTCGGCGGTAATCTGAATTATCAGGGATATGATGCGATGGATCGTAATATTATCCGTTTCATCATGTGGATAACGAAAGGGCCAACAGATCCGAACACCTGCGTGGAATATACCGACTGGCAGAAAGTCGCCGCGTTTACCGATAAGTTTGCGACTGCAGCATAGGAGCTAATAATGAATAGCCTGTTGGCCTTGTATCAACGGTTGCAACATTTGTTGCTGATGGTGCTTTGCATCTTCCTGTTGGCAGAAGGTGGGCAGTTGGTCATGTTACGCGCTCTACCTGCGAATCCGGGGTTCTGGAACCTGAGTCATGTTTGGCTGGGGTTTGTATGCTGTGTTGTCGCTACGACCTTTTTTATCAGCAACATCATTGGCGGTAGCTGGCGCCAGTACTTTGGCGTGTTTGTCGGGAACTGGCAGCCGCTATGGCATGATCTTAACGGCCTGAGACTTGGTCGAATTCCAGCAGCTGGTGGGGTCGGTCTGTTCAGTCTGGTGGAAGGATTGACTATGGTGGCGCTATTGGCAGTCTGCTTTAGCGGTGGTATGTGGTTTTTTGAGCAGGGCAGTAACGAAGCGCTGTTCTGGCGAAGTTGGCACCATTCGTTTGTTTATCTGTTTATCACCTTACTGATCTTGCACGTAGTGTGTGCACTTAGTCACCTACTTGATCTTATCCGCGATTGATTTACCTGCCGCATTAACAGAACAACATTATCTCGTCATCGGTGCTAAAGTTGCCTTCTTTGATGAATGTTAAATATGTTAATTTTTGATGTGTTTAATCATATCTTTTATGACATGTTTTTAGGCGGTTGCAGTTGTTTTTTTAGCCGTAAAAATACTTTTATATACTAAATTTGAATAAATTTTCGTTAAATTTGGTTATTTTAAATGTATTTGAGTCTGTTTGTTGCGCTTTTATATATATT
>NZ_JAFNJD010000079.1:0-5997 GCF_017368415.1 Shewanella sp. 4t3-1-2LB | reverse complement strand
TTGTAGCGCTGTGTAACGGCTAATATATAACCTTTCGCTTTAATGAAACAATAAGTATCACTATTTGAGATAAATAAAAATTTATCTCGCTATTCACTAAATAACTGGATCTGATAAATATTCAGGAGTAAGGTTAAACCCGTTAGTAGTGATGATGGAAACATCATCATTATTTTCCGTGTAATACGGATAATAGATCAGGAGGTCTTATTTATGAGTTATGCAACCGTTAACCCTTACACCGGTGAACTGGTAAAAAAATTTCCAGATGCAACAGATGAACAGGTTGAGCAGGCGCTCACTGATGCTAACGCCGCATTCTTGAAATGGCGTGAAACATCTTTTGCTCATCGCGCTGAGATTTTGCAACGTGCCGCTAACATTCTGCGTGACAACAAGCGTAAATATGCCGAAGTACTGACCCTAGAAATGGGGAAGGTGATTGCTGAAGCCGAAGCCGAAGTTGAGTTATCAGCACAGATCCTTGAATATTATGTGAAATACGCTGAAAAACTGTTGGCTCCAGAAAAACTCGCCGTTGCCGATCCTGCGGAAGGTCAGGCCACATTGGTGCATGAACCTCTGGGTATCATTCTGGCGATTGAACCTTGGAACTTCCCCTATTATCAAATTGCCCGTATTTTGGCACCGCAGTTGTCAGCCGGAAATACCGTCATACTGAAACATGCATCCAATGTACCTCAAGCCGCTGCGGCATTTGAAAGCTTGATGCGCGATGCCGGCTTGCCTCATGGCGCATTCCAGAACCTGTATGCAACGCGTTCCCAGATTGAAAAGATTATCAACGATCCTCGAGTACACGGTGTGGCCTTGACTGGTTCTGAAGGTGCGGGTGCCGTGGTTGCCGCCCAAGCCGGTAAAGCCATGAAAAAATCCACACTGGAACTTGGTGGCGCCGATGCTTTTGTGGTGCTGGAAGATGCCGATATGCCAAAAACCGTTAAATGGGCGGTATTTGGTCGACATTGGAACGGTGGTCAAGTGTGTGTATCGTCTAAGCGTATGATTATTGTTGATAAGGTATATGACCAGTTCCTGAGTCAATATACAGAAGGTGTCGCTGGCCTGAAAGCAGGTGATCCAATGGATCCAACCACTACCTTGGCGCCTTTGTCATCTCAATCTGCCGCAGATGAAGTGAAAGAAAAAATTCGGCAAGCGGTTGCTCATGGTGCAACTGCGACTGAAGTGGGGCCTAAAGTGCCGCAAACCGGTGCTTTTGTGCAGCCAACCATTCTCACCAATGTAACGCCTGATAACCCAGCATTCTATTGGGAATTTTTTGGTCCGGTATCGATGATTTTACGGGCTAAAGATGAAGATGATGCCGTACGTATTGCCAATGATTCCCCGTTTGGCCTTGGGGGCTCGGTATTTACTTCTGATCTGAAACGCGGTGAAAAGGTAGCGCATCGGATCTCTACCGGAATGGTGTTTGTAAACCATCCAACCATGGTGAAAGCCGATTTACCGTTTGGCGGTATCCGTAATTCCGGTTATGGCCGTGAGTTGCTGGGACTGGGTTTGAAAGAGTTTGTGAACCACAAACTGGTTGATGTAGTCGATATTGACGCACCGTTCTAGGCGCGCTGATAGGGCAAGAGGGTGGCATGATGCCACCCTTTTTTATGATGACTTGTTGTTGCAAAAGCGATTATCGGCGGTGGTTATCGTTTTAGCATGTTCAAACCACCCAAATCTAGCTCCTTGGCGATGATCAAATTCACCCACATAAGGTTTGATATCAAGCACGGGAGTCCCATCCAGCAGATCCAAATTCTGGATATGAAGCAGATTGTTTTCGATTGATAATAATTCGACAACAGAGAGACCAATTGGGTTAGGGCGACGTGGCGAGCGAGTTGCAAAGAGTCCCCGTTGATTGTCGTCCAGATAAGGGGTTACCTTCATCTGAAAACCACTACATTGGTGCAGATGACATAGCAGTACAATATGGGAAAAACCTTGCAGATCGGCTAAGCCTTCAACATATTGGGGCAATAATTCAATATGCCCTTGTACATTATTAGCCCTGGATGGCTGCACTGGTGTCCCCGCTTGTTGCTGAAACGGGCTATGAACAATACCAATAGGAGTGTACTCAATTTTCATCCGAAATCATTCCTGTCAAAGCAGTTACGGCCTAATGCATCTTCGGCGCAATTATCCTCGTGAACAAGCGACCACATCACAACTTGCCTGATACTATCAATCAAATGCCAACCACAGACCCACAGTTATCATTAATACTGCGGAAATCCTATTCATCCAGCGTACATTGTTGCCTCTGCTTAAAAATAGTCGCAGACCTTTTCCACCACTGGCATAAGTCAACAGACAACTAAATTCTGTCACCAAGATGATACCAACTAATGCCGTCAATTGCGGGGCCATTGCCATATCACGGTCAATAAAAGGCGGTAACAGTGAGATCATAAACGCCCATCCTTTAGGATTGGCGATAGCGGTAACAAACCCTTGGGATATTAAGGTATGCGGGCGAACATCTGCTAACGGTAACGCCGCACCTATATCGGTATGGGTGCGCCACATATTGATACCTACCCAGATGAGATATGCGCCACCTAAATATTTCAGTCCCTGAAATAGCTGTGGATGTTGCAGCATCAACGCCGCAACCCCCATTGCCGAGGCTACTGCGACAAGCGCAACGCCAGTCAGTTCGCCTAACATCATCCATAGGGTGCGACGAACGCCTATGCTCATCCCCAGCGTCATCGCCAGTGTCATACACATGCCCGGCGTAGCAGAAACCAGTAGAAATGTTGGAATAAATGCCGCTAACAGAGAGTAGTTTTGCATCTGTCGTTAGGAATTAAATCAAAATGAAGCCTAGTCTAAACTGGTTGATGCTGGAAACAAGTATCAAGAGCCTTCGGCTACAAGCATCTGAAGTCTTAGTAACAACTATACGTAGTAATTTTTTCTGCATCAGCCAAATCATAATTGCCACCTATGACATTTTATGTCATAACAACAGCACAATCGATTAGGCTACTGAGGGCAGGGCTGCCTGCCAAAACGTGAGGGATGGTAAATGAGCAAACGTTGTCATGAAGTGGATTACGAAATCATTGGTGAAAGCATGCAACTGGTTGAGGTAGAGCTGGATCCTGGCGAAACCGTAATTGCCGAAGCTGGCGCGATGACATACATGGAAGAAGGGATCAGCTTTGAGGCGCGTATGGGCGATGGCTCGGAACCTGAATCCGGTTTCTTCGGTAAGCTGATGGGCGCCGGTAAACGAGTGCTTACCGGCGAAAGTCTATTTATGACTCATTTTACGAATGCGGGTTATGGTAAGCGGCGAGTATCGTTTGCGGCCCCCTATCCAGGGACAATTCTGGCGATAGACCTCGAACAAGTGGGCGGCGAGTTAATCCTGCAAAAAGACAGTTTCCTCGCGGCAGCGCTAGGGACCAATGTCAGTATGAAATTTAATCGTAAACTCGGTGCGGGTTTTTTTGGCGGCGAAGGTTTTATTTTACAGAGCCTTAAAGGTGATGGGATGGCCTTTATTCATGCTGGTGGCACCTTGATCCGTAAAGAACTGCAAGGGGAAACGCTACGGGTGGATACTGGCTGCCTGGTAGGGTTTACGCCTGGAATTGACTATGACATTCAGCGTGCTGGCTCATTAAAATCGATGTTATTTGGTGGTGAAGGGTTGTTCTTGGCAACATTACAGGGGCATGGCACCGTTTGGTTACAGAGCTTGCCGTTCTCACGTATGGCCGACCGGATTATTGCCCACGCACCGTCAATGGGGGGCTCTGATCGGGGTGAGGGGTCTGTGCTGGGCGGCATTGGCCGTATGCTCGATGGTCGTTAGTCTATTGTGTTGGCATATTTAAAAAGCACCGCTGACTGTGGTGCTTTTTTGCTGAAAAACGGTTGTCGTCAGTGGGTAAGAATCTCAACAATTTGCCGGGTTTTCTCGTGTAAACGAAACAGGGTTCCTTCAATGCTTACTGTGATAAGTCCATCACTATCAAGTGGTATCACCACTTTGGCCCGACCATAGATATCATTATCGAGAATATCTCCCTTGTGATAACGTTTTTGCCACCCTGGTGGTAACGGTTTACCTTGCTGCACCTTTTTTTGCAGTCCTGGTGGTAAATCCTGATGTGGGTTAGCACTGGCGGCTAACGGAGTTATCAATAGCGTCAACGATATTACTGCTAACGCTGACATGATTACGGTAGATTTCATGTTTCACCTTCCATTGCCATTATATGTTGCCATTCTTGAGCGCTAACGGGCTAAATGCTCAGAGAACCACACTTGCTGACTAACCCCATATCCGCAAATGCGGGATCTGCTTATAATTGTTTCAGTGTCAGGGGTGTTTTAAATTGGCTACTAAAACGCAGATAAACCAGCAGCCAGTAATTCAAGCTTGCATCGCCTCGGTTGTTATATGGCACCTTTGCCAATTGATAAAGATCTATTCATTAGGATGTTTTGAAGCATAGATTTTGCCAGCACCGGTGACAAATCATTCTTGTTGAATTGTTATAAAAATGTATTAAACATTATCAAGGTGTTTTTAATCTAGCCGGATAACCTAATGAGCAAATGGCTGTGATTTAGCTGTTGCAGTCGTGGAAAGGGGCCGAATCGGTAGGACGATTTGCGGCAGCTCGGCTGTCACTGTTTTCAAACAGGCAACAAGCTAGGCTGTTTCTTCAGCGGCTCGTGTCTATTGCAATTGCGAATATGGCCTCCGTGTTTATGGGAGGCCTCAGGAACGTTAATGTGAAGACACTACTGTTTTACCAATAGGTGTCAGACTCAACAATGCCAGTTTCAGATGCTGGATACCAAAAGGGATTCCTATGATGGTAATAAAGCACCCCAATGCATGGACGATGTGACCTATTGCCAGCCAGATACCAAACAGAACGAACCAGACAAGGTTGCCAATGAATCCCAAAGGGCCAGTACCTATATCTTCACGACCATAAAGCTGATCACGGCTGACGTGTTCTTGGCCGAATGGCCAGAATGTCATCTCCCCTATAACAAAGCAGGCGCGGCCAAAGGGGATGCCGATAATACTGATAAAGCAGATCAGTCCCGCCAGCCACCAAGCTAAGCCCATCACAAAGCCACCCAGTACAAACCAAGCGATATTAAAGAGAAGACGCAAAACGCCCATGTCATTGCTCCTGTTATCATAATTAGGATTTATCACTTATCTAAGTGTGACATTAGCTATATTTGTGCCACAATGTAACTATTTGAATATAAATGAATTATTATTTTATGTGGAATCTCATTGGTAGATTTGACCAGTTAGTGGTTGTTTTAACTTGGCGCTGTGACGGCGGGTATTTTACAATCGCAAGTACTGAAAAACCGTTGTTGCATCTATGCTGATAGCCCCATTTTTACTGGCACAAACCCCAGTGCAGTCTTTTGAATTTCGTGGACAGCAGTTTTATCTAAAACGCGATGATCTGTTGCATCCGCAATTTAGTGGGAATAAAGCCCGCAAATTTCGTTATTTCCTAGATCAGGATTTTTCAGAAGTTCGTCTATTGATAGGCCATGGTTCAGCTCAGGCCAACTCCTTGTACTCTATGGCGGCGTTAGCGGCACTAAAAGGTTGGCAATTAAAATTTTATGTTGATCACCTGCCACAGTGGTTACAACAAACTCCGTCAGGTAACTATAAAGCAGCACTGGCTCTGGGGGCGGAAATTGTTCCAGTGGCTGCGAAGGAACTATATGGCCTAACGGTTGGTGAATATCTGCGTGAGTCCATTTTACCAACATTGTCAGAGGCATTGTTTGTACCCGAGGGGGGGCGTTGCCAAGCGGCAGAATATGGCGTTAGGCAATTAGCACAGGAAATCCATGACTGGGCTGTTGGTGAGAATATTACCGGACTTAAATTATTTCTGCCGTCGGGAACTGGCACTACCGCATTATATTTAAGCAAATATT
>NZ_JAFNJD010000078.1:0-6170 GCF_017368415.1 Shewanella sp. 4t3-1-2LB | reverse complement strand
TTATATTGAGATGTTTTACAACCCGAAACGACAGCATAGTTCCAATGATGGACTATCACCGTTAGAGTATGAACGTCAGTATTTTAATGAGGCTAAAAGTCGTCTAGTGAAGTAGTGGCGATTCAAACCGCCCTATGAGTGGATCATAGTATCGTGCCTGCATATAGGTCAGCTTCAGATCTTCATCCTGCAGATGACCAGTAAAACCTATCCCAGCCTTATCACCACCAAGCCGTTTACCAAAAGGTTCGTAGTGACTACGGCTCAATACATTTCCCGAAGCATCAGTTTCAGCTATCACTGAACCGAGCATATCTGTATGCTGATAACGAATTGTCACAGCTTGAACAGTTGCAGACACCACAAAACAACAGCGTCATGAGTAATGGTTCAAACGACTGGCTGGCTTATTACAACAATGAACGGACTCATCAGGGAAAAATGTGTTGTGGCCGAACACCAATGGTGACACTCATTGATGGGAAAGCGATTTGGGCTGAAAAGAATTTAGCTCAAATCTAATCTGACGGAGGCACCAGAAAAATGGGTAACTGTCAGATCAGGTTTGAGCTAGTACAGCTCAGACCCACCTCGTTATTGAATTTTATTCTTGCAACAACGAGGCGGACCATACACTTTTACGGGTTTAATTTTGCTTTCTCGTATCGATTCTTGATTCGAGCGACCCAAGTTTTAGTGTCTTCAGAGTTAACGCCGTTCAAATATTCATCAAACATTTGAATTGCAGTATTACTACCATCTAATCTGGTTTCTAGTTCCAATATTAGTTTGTTCCAGCCAGCTAACATTACTGAATCGTCAACATATATAAACCAATCTAAGAATTCATCAAAGACATAAAATTGGCTAATTGAACAATCAATTTTTGATTCATAATTGGATAGCTCCGACCAATTAAGAGGAAGCTTAACAACAACCCTTGGTAAGGGTTGACCAAGTTCATTCAATTCTCTAAAAGCCCAAGCGATATATATATCACTTGTGTTTGACCAATTTTCGATGACCTCTTTTAGTGCTAAAAACGTATTCTTATCTATCCAAGAATTCCTACCAAATTCGTATTCTTCATTTTCATGCCATATGAGCGCACACATTCCATCTTTTAATGGGAATTCAGGAAATGGATGAACATCTTCTGGAAAGTATTCATTTTTAATCTTCGTTAATAGACCTTCAACAATTGCTATCCCTTTTTCATCCGAAATAATCATTTTTTTACCTCAGGATACCTAATTGTAGTTTGTGTTTTGTTACCACTTTCATTGGTAATTTTTATGGATGGTGTACCTTTCTCAACATCTGTACCTTTCCCGCTTTTTCCTGAACTTGCATGCTGATCCACTTTCCTACCATCGGGCAATTTACCTACTTTTGTTCCGTTTTCATAAGTTTTCGTTTCACTTCCTTTGGTCAACGTATTGAAATTTTTGTCAACTTCTTTACTTCCGTTACTAGATTTATATTCATTTTTTTTCCCTGTGCTTGTTTTGTTTTTCAATACTTTTTTAATCCGTTGATTAGACTTATAAACTTTGTATGCTTTAGGTGCAATTTTCGCAGCCGCAACTAGTGCAGGGAAAAGCCGTGCAAATTCTCCATCAGGATCGGTATATTTGTATGGATTATTATTTGCGTAAGCATACCTATTGAAACCTTGTGCAGGGTTTTCTTGTTCCATGTGCCCTAATGTATCAACAGGATCATTCGAGTAAAAACGCCCGATAAGTGGATCATAGTATCGTGCCTGCATATAGGTCAGATTCAGATCTTCATCCTGCAGATGACCAGTAAAACCTATCCCAGCCTTATCACCGCCAAGCCGTTTACCAAAAGGTTCGTAGTGACTACGGCTCAATACATTTCCCGAAGCATCAGTTTCAGCTATCACTGAACCGAGCATATCTGTATGCTGATAACGAATTGTCACAGCTTGAACAGTTGCAGACACCACAAACAACAGCGTCATGAGTAATGATTTAAACATATTTATATTCAGCATATTACACATCCCTGTTAACGGTCGACTTCAGCCACAATTTGTTTACCGAGATAAATACTGTCAGTTTGCGTACCATTTGGCGCTAATCGATACAATAACTGTCCATCTTTACTGTAAACAGTATATGAATTTCCACTGCTATTAGTCTTCTTGACCTTACGATTAAAACCGTCATAAACGTAAGAAATGGATTTCGCACTCGTCATTTGCTGCGCTAGGTTATAACTCAACGCATAACGTCCATTATTGATGACATTACCACGAGCATCATATTGATATTTATAGGCGTAAGCACCTGTCAAATTATTGAGTAGATTACGGCTATTGTACTGAAAACCGATTGTTGAGTTGTTGTAACTCCTACTGAGTATGTTACCCATACCATCGTAACTAAAACGTCCTGTTCCCCACTTACCGTTGGCACTAATTAAGCGATCAACACCATCATAATGAATGCTGCTGATGTCATAACTGCGGTCAACAAAGTCAATCAACTCTGTTAGATTGTCGTTAAAATCATAAGCCGGTTTTAGGTTGTTTTTTACCACCCCACTTTTTGCATCCAATAAAGAGTCAAGCCGCCCACTCGTATCCTGCTGCACGGTTCTGAGTATGCCGTTACCATAAGTGAACTGTTTTATTTGCCCATTGGCAAAATAACTGACGCCTGAAGCATATGCTCCCGCCTTAGTAGCTTGTCCTAACGCATTTGGCAAAAAGTCCACGGTCCCCCCGGAGGGGTATGTGAGTGATGATAGTGCTCCCAGGCTGTTGTAATTTCTCGTTAATGCAAAGCTTCTATTGTCTAAGGTCAACGTTTCCTTAGCGACTAGATTTAGGCTGTTGTACTGATAATTCCAAAGCACATTACCCGCAGAGAGGGTTACAAGATTGCCTTGAGGATCATAGCCGTATGTCTTATTTGATATGCCGTCCGGGTATGTCTCTGTGCGGATAAGCCCCTGGTTATCATATCCAATCAAGACTTTCTGACTTGACGGAACAGCTCCTGGGTCACAGGCAGTTGCACTGCCACTAGTTCCTTCTGCACGCCAAATAATTTGCCGTTGTCCATTGAACCCAAAGGCGGTTATTCCAGTTTCGGGGCGTACGACCTTACACAGTTCCTGATAAACATCATAAACACGATTTTCCGTCACACGTCCTTGGGAGAGTGCGGTTACTTGCCCAAATTCATTGTAAGCAATAGAAAGACTATCTGTATCAGGGGCGTCTATGGATATTGGTAGCTGATAATCAGGACTCCCATAAGCTAAATATGTCGTTGTTGTTGTATTGCCTTCCCCATCCGTTACGGCAACACTATTGTTGGAAAGATAGCTTGTTTGAATTTCTCGGCCATCACTAGTCCGTGTTTTTCGTATCACTCGACCTAAAACATCATATTCAGTTTTGTTACCGAACCTATTTGCTGGTGAATTGTTGAAAAATGTTTCAAGGGTTACCCTACTCTCCGCATCATATTCAAAAGACTGATATCTGGCAGTTGTCCCATTTGTGGTATCCCGTTCAGATACAAAAATAGGCCTCAATAAACCATCATGATAAATTCTCTTTTGATAATTACCTTGGCTAATCGTTTGCCGTAAGCTTCCTGCTGGAATGTCGCTACCATTTAGTCCGTCATTCGCGACGGTCACTGTCGTATAGTCGATAGTTTTATCCAACCACTTCGTATCTGCATAATCAATCTTTGTTAGCCATCCGATTGGGTTGTAACTATAGTTAACTTTATTTCCATTAAAATCAGTGACACTCTGAATTGTGCCATCATTATTAACGGATAAAAGTGCCACGACAGTGTTTACTGAACTTCCATTAACCGTATTGCAGCCATTTGTGATATTACAAGGTAATGTGATTTTCCTAGGCGTACCTCTAAAATAACTATCATACTGCTCATAGCGACCAGAGCCATTATAGGTGGTCTTTTGCAATGTCCCATCAGTATTATAGTAATTTGTAGAAATCAGCTTACCCGCTACATAACTATTTGATATCTCACCAATACCACTTCCACTAGTATAGAAGTCTTTCTTATCGCTGCTCTTCCACAGACTTCCATCAGACGAAACTTCTTCACCTGATACCACATCCAGTAGATTGATACTGTTGAGGTTAAAGTAGGTTATTTTTTCCCATAGATCATTGCTACTAAAATCATTGAAATAGTGAACAATTTCAGGTTCATCAGAATCTGTAAATAACGTTACTTGTTTAGAATATTTATCTGTTGAACCGTCATCCGCTGTAAGAATTTCTGACGACAATTTTTCTTTTATCTTCTGCTCAGACGTTTCATCAAGATATACATTACTGCTCCCTACATATCTCCCCTTGTAATATTGGTACTCCTCTCTTTTAACAACATGCCCAGCAATATTAATATATTCCTTTGCATATAACTTATTTTCGTCCCAACCTAATTTTCTAGAGAAAAAGAAAACCTCTTTACTGCCATCAGGGTTTGTTATAGTGGTAGATTTAAAATCACCAACATCATGGCCAGAAAATGAAATATCAAAGTCAAGTGTTTTGGGCGCTACCTTAGTCTCACCACTATATGCCCCCTGATTCTGAGAGTAATTATAACTCCATGATTTAGTAATGCCATCAACATCTTGTACGGTCTTATCGTATATAGATATCATGCTTACACAATCTGTGTCATAATAGCCAACTAAATATTGCGGCCAACGGTTTGGATTAGGCCTCGGCACTTTATCAATGCCAGTTCTTCCGTGGTATGTTTCATGGAGTGAAAAAATTCCCTGCTCACCTTCTGGGCTTGTCATTTTGGCAAAAACACCACCTTGAACCGTCCCAAGCGGACAGCCTGTCCCCATTACCATTTGGGAATGTTCTCCCATAGTTACTCTATTCCAAAAGTAATGTCCTGGTTCATTTGATTTTTTGGGGTGTTCAAACTTCCAACTTCTTCCATCGGGTCGAGTCACTTGTGAGAGTGTTGCAATATCATAGGTGTCGTATGCATAATTGTAAGTATGCACGCCATCAGTCACAGAAGAAATATAATTATTACTATTGTAAGAAATAGAAATGTTTCTGCCATCACTGCTTTGTATCTTTATTAACTTGTCGCCACTGTATATATAGTCGACATAATTTCCATGCTTGTCGACTATTTTACTCGGCATCAAAAAAACTGAATATTTCCTCAAATTAATCAAAAATGTTTGAGTATCTGAAGGGTCTGGCAATTCTGGCTGTGTACAATTAAATGAACAAGGGGGAGGAGTGGGAGTACTCGCAGAGACATCAACAGATTTTAAATTTTGGACATATTTTATTTTTGTAAAATAATAAGTGTTAGCATTATTATCGACTACTTTAAAGCCTTCATAGCCATCAGAGGTATTTAAACAACTGATTTTCCATCCACTGGCTGTTGTTTTAACTCCATTGGTATCTGCTAATATTTTCTCATTACCAACACCTGGAATTTCTATAGAGTCTCCAGCCCAATAATCACGTTCATCTACTTTGTAAGTAGTTCCCGCTACTAACTTGTACTGACCCGGGCCTAATGGCCTACTGCATGCCGTACCGAGCGCCCACGCTCCATGATCTGTGGGGAAATTCCCTTGGGGATCTGAAAGCAAAGTACTCCTAACATGAGGTAGCACCAGACTCCAAGACGCAAATTCTCTGCTGTCAGCAAACCAGCCATCAGGTCCGCTTAAAGTTCTCTCAATTTTAACGGGCAGTGTGAAATTTCCAGGGAGGTTTAAATCGGTTTGGGTGAAGCTTAGATTCCCCATCACCGGGTCTATCTTATCGCCAAATAAATGATAATCTTGAGCTTTAAGTTCAGGTTTAATATTGAACTTATCTAATACGTCAACCCCCACTCTGTCTGCTGAGGCAGGAGTACTGGATGCAATAGAAGTAAAAGAAAAAAGAGCCAATGCCCAGATAATCAAAATCCGTCTAATAAACATATTTATCCTTAAATGTTTTTAAATTAATGCAAATTAGTGCAAAAACTTCGCGATTATAGCTACCAAATATAATTATTAAAACTTATTTTTATTTAACAAAAATTACATTATTTAAACATTTAATTAAACATATTTATTATTGAAATAGGCTTTGATGTGATGGACGC
>NZ_JAFNJD010000077.1:2848-6498 GCF_017368415.1 Shewanella sp. 4t3-1-2LB | reverse complement strand
CTATTATACCAATTGCTGCAATGAAAAACCCATAACTTATTGCTATTCCAAGATTATGATACCCTGTGGAATTAACAATTGCTTGATTAATATGATTTTTTATTGAAACAAGTTCATTCCAACTAATCTGGATTGAAAAATGATAGAATGCTGCAGTGATTTTGTATGGATACTCATGAACTTGGTAATTTTCAATCCATAACCAGCACCATCTAACAGTTTCTTGTATAAGAAAAACCATAAATAGGAAAACAACAAAACTTCTATTTTTCATACATCCCTTAATATTCATTTATCTTGAAAATGTTTCATATCCACACACAACAATTATTTAATTTGTGTAGAGGCCATCTCAGCCTGAGCAGATAACCATGCTACTTCTTTGAGTCGATTATCTGCTTTTTCATAATTTTGTCGCTGTACCCCAGCTTTTCTATAGGCCCTTGGAGCAGGGTAACCATCAACGTACCGATAAATGAGTGCCTGCGAACAGGTTACCCCAATTTTTGTAATCGCTAAAAGGTATGCCATCCGTTCCAAAGATTCTCCCCCAGGTAACAGCACATTTATCATATTCCGTGTTAAGATTTCGGATCTATTTTTAGATAAAATAGCATCACTAAACATATGCCTTTTGCTCCGAATTATTTATTTCAAAAAAAATAGCACCACTTAACACATTCTATTTTCTTATACATAAGTTACATATTCAAGAGATTTTCACACTAAAATTCAGCTAAATTTTGAGAAAAATAATTGTTGTATTATAACAGTAAAGAGTTATAATCTAGTTAAGATTTATTATTTGATAGTTCTCATGAATGAAGATTTTCGAGCAAAGATTGCGCAGATAAGAGTCGGAGAGTATTACGAGCTAGATCGAATTTTAACCCATTGTGTGCAGGGACTACTTTGCGGTTATGCCGAATGCTGTATAAAATTTTGTCTCATGAGGCGGCACGGCGAAGTATTCCCACAAACCCCATATTTAGATAACGGGGTGGTATTGTGTCCACATTGTGCCTCAAATATTGAAGCGGCTGTCAAAGCTATAGTTTCGCGCCGGATTTTAGACACTCCGTTCCCAGAAAGTAGCCCTGAGTCATGGCCGGACTATTGGCCTCTGCAGATTAAAGAGCAATCAGAGCGATTGGCCTCTGAGATTTACACTCTTATCCATCCTTAACATTCTTAATAGCCACCTAAATGGTGGCTATTTTCTTCATATATCGTGCTATTTAGCTCAACATCACAATCAACATTTTCAACCCTGCAGTGATCAGCGTTATCGTGCTGATTAAAAGTCGTAACTCTGCTTGTGTCCATTTTTTCATACTACTATTCCATTTTGTTTGCGCGTCACATAACGCTTAGAACTGATGTTAGCGTATTTTCGGAAAACGGATTTCAGCAACAAAAATTAATTCTCGTCTTAGCTGCCATTCCTCCAATGATCACAAACTAACCAATGTTAATTGGCACCAGATAATAGGTTGTGCAATTATCGATTGTAGCGTAGCTGGTTATACAGCAGCCGCACTAAACGACACATAGAAGGAGCGTTATCCGTGAATCCATTACCCACGCTAACTGACAAGTTCAGAGGCTACCAAAACCGTTATGGTCAATTCCTAGAGTTGTTTATAGCGTTCAAGAAATGTTTAGCGAAAGAAGACATAAGCAAATTTGAGCTAAAACATTTTATGATAGAGCAACCTAACCCGCTTGAGCCTCATG
The DNA here is from genome assembly GCF_017368415.1 of Shewanella sp. 4t3-1-2LB. Taxonomy (NCBI): domain Bacteria; kingdom Pseudomonadati; phylum Pseudomonadota; class Gammaproteobacteria; order Alteromonadales; family Shewanellaceae; genus Shewanella; species Shewanella sp. 4t3-1-2LB. Next base: position 4,761 of record NZ_JAFNJD010000077.1, on the reverse strand, counting down.
ACCCAATCGCCATAACGGCCTATGGCCGCCAGTATCAAATTGCATTGGGTATGCGCGTCACCGCAGGCAGCTGCAAAGGGGTATTAATCTTTAGCCGAGTAGTGAACGATGAAGCTAATGAAGTGGCAACCGTTACATTTAACGGCCAAGGGGTGTTCGACTTCACCGTGAACGATGATGAATTAGAAATGAAAAACTGGCATCACGCATTGACGATCGTCTTAACATTGATCGATAAGGAGCTCAACAGCACTCCAGTATAAAATCAATATCTAGTATTCGGTCGCAGCTGATACACCACAATATATAGTGTTAGCTGCCCTGCCCCCACGCGCCCATAATGAGCGCTCGCCGCTCGTCATTGATCACTTGTAAGTAGATCTCTGTTGTCTTGCTGTCAGCGTGTCCCATCAGCTGGCTAATCACATGCAATGGCACGGGCGGCTTTGCCATCACCAGCGCTACACCGAAGCCGTGGCGCAAGCCTTTGCCTGTGGCTTGTGCGCCTGTGATCCCTGCTCTGTCCATCACACGTTTAACCAGGCGATAAGCCGTTGGCCGCGACATATCCCATAAACGCCCTGTTTGCTGGCCGCTAGCGCGGCTAAGGCGAGCTGACGCTCGCAAAGCAAACACCAAATCAAGATGCTCTAACAAAGCCGCTGGCACAGGCACAGCGCGAAACTGCGGCTTACGTTCTCGGCCCTTGGTGTCCAGTTTGCGTTTCTTGAGGCTGCGGATCACGATTTCGCCCGCATCGAGCCGCACATTATCAGCCGTCAGCGCCAATGCTTCTGACGGGCGGCACCCCGTATAATGCAATACATGACAAAACATGCGCTCGGCGGGGCTTTCAAAACTGGCGGCATCGAGAAAGCGCCGGCGTTCATCGCTCGTCAAATACAACCGTTGGCCGTGATCATCATAAAGCCGCATTTCATTGCTGCGGTCGTTATCTACACCTGGTGTTTTGGGTACCGGATTTTGACCTGGCATAATGGCGCCATTCCGGGGGGATTTTTTCGGCGTCCGAGCAGCGGTCGCGGCAGTAGATTTTTTGAGCATTTTCGCGCCTTTGAATCAAAACACTAGAGTTTTGTTTCACAATACCGCAAAAAAATGCCCTGGGACAGTCCCAGGGCGAAGGAGAGGCCAAGATCACCAGGCATGGTTGAAACACTATTAGTTAGAGTGGCTCAAATTACCCTGTAGAACCTGAACGGATACAACTATTTCGCTAAGTTTTTATTCGCTTTATTAAGCGCTATCTTGGCCGCTTTAAGTAACGTGGACTTGTTTTCTAACTTATTTGACTCAATGGTGTGAATAAGCTTTTCTGCCATGTCTTTAGCTTCTGTTGGATAACGTTCAGCCAGATTCATCAGCGTCACTTTGGCATCATCTGCTGACGTACTGAGCATGTTATCTATGGTGTAATGTGTTCCTTTCAATGGTCTTTCAGGTGTTGCATCCACTTGTGACACTGTGTTTTGCGGTAGTTTTCCTAACAGTAGGTTTTCCCGTTGTTCGGCTTTGGTAAGTTGCAACTGCAGCTGCTCAATCACACCGCGTTGTTTTGCAATTTCGGTGTGGTTGGTACTTTGTTCTGCACGTAGTTGCCGCAGTTCTTCAGCTTGTTCTTTAGTCGCCAGTACCAACTGAGCATTTTCGCTTTTTTGTCTGTCGGATTTTGCTTGAGCTAGCTCCGCAGTTTTTTGATATTGGCGGTTATCAGCGGCTAGCGCCTTCGCTTGAACTTCTGTTTTGCTCAGTTGCTCCTGCAGATGCTCAATCACACCGCGTTGTTTTGCAATTTCGGTGTGGTTGGTACTTTGTTCTGCACGTAGTTGCCGCAGTTCTTCAGCTTGTTCTTTAGTCGCCAGTACCAACTGAGCATTTTCGCTTTTTTGTCT
>NZ_JAFNJD010000077.1:0-2749 GCF_017368415.1 Shewanella sp. 4t3-1-2LB | reverse complement strand
TGTCGGATTTTGCTTGAGCTAGCTCCGCAGTTTTTTGATATTGGCGGTTATCAGCGGCTAGCGCCTTCGCTTGAACTTCTGTTTTGCTCAGTTGCTCCTGCAGATGCTCAATGTTGGCTTGTTGTTTGATGGTCGTCTGTTGTGCTACAGATAATTCGCCTCGCAGCTGCCGCAGTTCTAGCATCAGTTCCTGGGACTGGTGAGTAACTTGCTTTAACTCGCTATCTAGTCGTGAATTGACGTCAACCAGATTGTTATTCGTTGAAATAGCATCTTTTAACTGTTGCTTTAGATTATTGGTTTCTTGGTCTTTTACTTCAATCTGCTGCTCCAGTTCATCCACCCTATCCAGACGTTCTGCGGCCAATTGTTCTAATCCGGCCAAATCATCGGCTTGTTGCTCTTTGAGTTCGGCTATCTCCTTCGATTTTGCCCCCTGCAATATCCGCCATATTTCCAACGCTGCGGCATTAACAGCATTGCCCAGTTCATCAGGCACCGGCGGCAGCTCCATCAGCTCTTTGGAGATATAGCCAGTTTTGTACCTCTCTAGTGTTTCACTTATCTTTTTGTACTGACCGCCGACCGTTCTCTGCAACATTGTAGCGGTTATTTCATCAATGCGTTTGCCTTCCGTTAACCACGCCTCGATCTGAGCGTAATAGCGGCTTGCATCAATGGGGGGGCGTCCGGCTGTAGTTGTTTCGTTACTCATATCAACCTCACAATAATTAATTAGTTATTAACTTATTAATTAATTAATTTACTCTCTTTGTAATAGCAAGTAAATGACCAGCCCGCTTTTTTTTAGTACCGTGGCTAACGATGACAGGAGGCGATATGAGTAACAGGGATCATGTATTGCTACAGCTCGCAAACGCATTTGGTGTGACGTATGAACGACTTACCTTTGATTTTGGGGATAGATGCCAATCCCCCACTCATACAGCCGTGATACTACGATTAGAGATAACTAGCCAAAACTCCGATATGCAACAAAGCCAGTGGCTAGGGAGTGATATCGAAAGCTTTATCATCTGCGACCACAGGCCCATCAAGATCCGGCCACTTTGTTATGCCCTATGGATTGAACATTTCAGTGGTAATGATTTGGGGGATGTTCTGGTTGATATTGGGGAAGAATTACGCCTAGCCGCAGAGACTTATAGCTGTTCTATCGAGTGGGATTTTACGGATATAGAGGGAAATAGAATAAACACTATACAATAGAGCATAGTGTTTATTCGTTTAAATTTTAGTGAGTTAGCAGATAATCTAAGTTAAATCTCACCCCTTGCTTAAGCAATAGTTCTGCAAATTGCTCCAGCTCATTTTTTGGCTTGTTGACCAGCTCCGATAGACGCAAAGTCTTAAAATTTGTATAGTCTGCAATTGACATACTAGAACTCCTCTTGACACCATCAGTATTAGTTTTGGTTTGTCAGCTGGCGCAGACTCTCACCTCTGCGCCAGCATCTTTGTATAACATCGATGTTATACATAATTCATTTAATCATCTTCATCTGCACTTTTTTAATTGCATCAATAATTTCTTCATTGCTACGTTCTGAAAGCAATTCAACCGCAGCCCGTATTAACTTAGTCCTATTTATTTCTTGAAGATTTCCTAGTTCAGCAATCACCTGTGTTGGTGAACCAGAACGTAATCTGTCCGCTACGTTTGCAAGCGTTACTAATTCAGATTCTAAAAATCTGATAGGTGTAGGTTTAATCGATGTTGTTGCTACTTTTCCAAAAACGTTTGTCACAACAGTATTGTGTTCTATTGTCTGCTGCTTTGAGGCTTTTGCTTGCTTGGATTTTAGTGCTTTTAATTCCCCTTTTTCCGCAGGAGACAATTTACCTTTGGTTTCCAGTTCACTTATGCGGATCATTACGTTATCCATTCATAATCTCCCGTGCAAAATCCTTATAATAGGCAGCAGCAGGATGACCTGGAGCAAACAGACTAACGGGCATTCTAGACAATTCAGCTTCGCCAAATACTGAGCGATCCCAAATAACAGTCTTGGCAACTGAATTAGGCCACTGTGCTTGAATTCGACTATTCCCGTACTCCAGTTCTCGTTTAGAAGCCCTTTTTAATGCAGTTCTCAAGATCACATAGTTAATTTGGTCTTCTTCTATGAATCTCACATCGCTAACATGCTGCAAAAAGGTCTCAATCCCGTCGAATGACATATCTCGGTACGTTGTAGGGATGATATACAAGTCAGCAGCCGTTACTGCATTCAAGCTCAAAACTGATGTGCCAGGATTAGTGTCTATCAGTACATAGTCATAATGGTGTTCTAATTTCTTTAACTGTAATGACAATCGTTCTTCTCGCTTCGTTAATGAAATCATTTCCATATCTAACTTGGTCATGTGATCCCCACTTCTGCCGGGAATCACGTCTAGATTAGAAATTATTTTCCCATCTATACAGGCTGGATATATTGCGGCGGCGATATCGAATCTATGATCTAGAAGTACATCACCTATCCAATGCTTAGTTGGTTCATCACCAAGCAACATAGTTGTTAAATTTCCTTGACCATCAAAGTCTACCGAAAGAACCTTCTTGCCTGCTTTCACTAATTCCCAAGCTAAGTTATTGGTAGTAGTGGTTTTACCAACACCACCTTTTCTATTTCCAATTTGTATTATCTTCATATGTCACCATGTATAACATCAATGTTATACATAGATTACACCATGTATAACATTGATGCTATACATGTTTCAG
>NZ_JAFNJD010000076.1:0-6688 GCF_017368415.1 Shewanella sp. 4t3-1-2LB | reverse complement strand
GAAACCGAGCAGCATGTACTGCCAATACGAGGAGACTCAAGAGCTTACCCTCGGTGTGTTAGAGCAAAACCAAGGAAATATCCAGTCAAAAGAAAATGCCAGTCAGCTCTTAACTGACTGGCATTAGTCGATTGGCAGTCCTTTTGTTTATATCACCGATAAGTTTTCAGGCGGCTGCATGTTTTTCAGGACACGCTGCGATAATTTTGAGCTCACCATCATCATCCATTTGCTCCAGGAATACGTCAAACTTCCAAAGGCGATGCAGATGTTTCAACACCTCATTACGGCTATTTGCCAAGGGGATACCGCGGTTGGGAATATAACGTAACGTCAATGCACGGTCGCCATTCACATTAACGTTATATACCTGAATATTGGGTTCATTATTTGACAGGTTGTATTGAGACGATAACATCTGGCGGATCTCATGATAGCCCTGTTCATTATGGATCGCAGAGATACTGAGATATTCTTGACGTTCATCGTCCAATACACTGAATAATTTGAGTTTGCGGATAAGATTAGGTGACAGATATTGGCTGATAAAACTCTCATCTTTGAAATTCTGCATAGCAAAATGCAAGGTGTCGAGCCAATTACTGCCTGCAATATCCGGGAACCAGCGACGATCTTCATCGGTGGGGTGTTCGCAAATTCGACGAATATCGCAGAACATATTAAAGCCCAAAGCATACGGATTAATACCACTGTAGTAAGGGCTGTTATAGGCCGGCTGTGCCACAACATTGGTGTGGCTTTGTAGAAACTCTAGCATAAAGCGATCAGTAAGGAGCCCTTCATCGTATAGATGGTTGAGTAGGGTATAGTGCCAAAAAGTTGCCCAGCCTTCATTCATGACTTGAGTTTGGCGCTGTGGATAGAAATACTGGCCCAGCTTACGTACGATACGTACCACTTCTCGTTGCCATGGCTCTAGTAATGGCGCTTTTTTTTCAATGAAATATAAAATATTTTCCTGTGGCTCTGGCGGAAAGCGCTTATCAGCCATTAGTTTCAGCTCTGCCGGTTTCATTGGGATTGTGCGCCACAGATCATTAACTTGGCTTTGCAGGTAAGCTTCGCGTTCCTGTTGCCGCAGTTGTTCCTCTTTAAAAGAGATATGTGCTGGCCGTTTATAGCGATCCACGCCGTAGTTCATCAGCGCATGACAGGAGTCGAGGATGCTCTCAACTTCTTCGACGCCATATTTGCGTTCACACTGACTAATGTACTGCTTCGCGAATACCAGATAGTCAATAATGGAGCTGGCATCTGTCCAAGTTTTGAATAGATAATTATTCTTAAAAAAGCTGTTATGGCCATAGCAGGCATGTGCAATCACCAACGCCTGCATGGTGATGGTGTTTTCCTCCATTAGATAGGCAATACAGGGATCTGAATTAATGACAATTTCATAGGCTAGGCCCATCTGACCGCGTTTATATCCCTGTTCCGTCTCGATAAATCGCTTACCAAATGACCAATGGGTGTAGCCAATGGGCATACCGACACTGGCATAGGCATCCATCATCTGTTCTGCGGTAATAATTTCAATCTGGTTGGGATAGGTATTGAGCCGATAATGGGCGGCGACTCTGGCTATCTCCTGCTCATAAGATTGCAGCAGCTCAAAGGTCCATTCCGGCCCATCACTGAGTGGCTGACGTTGCTTGCTTTTTGCCATATGGCCCCCTCAAACTGCTTGCTTCTTGAACAATTCGCGAAATACCGGATAGATATCTTCTACCTGACGAATATTTCGGACCGCCATATTGTCAAATTTTTCAGTGAGTTGTTCATACTCCCGCCATAGCGTCTGGTGTGCGCGATTAGTGATTTCAATATAGGAAAAGTAGCGTACAAACGGCAGGATCTGTTTTTCCAAAAGCTGATAGCACAAAGGGGAGTCATCCGCCCAGTTGTCACCATCAGAAGCCTGTGCAGCATAAATATTCCACTCCTCAGCAGGATAACGTTTTTGCTGAATTTCATGCATCAGCTTTAAGGCACTGGAAACGATTGTGCCACCGGTTTCCTGAGAGTAGAAAAATTCGTGTTCGTCTACTTCCTTTGCCTGGGTGTGATGGCGGATATAGACGACTTCGAGGTTTTTATAGGTACGTGTTAGAAACAGGTATAACAAAATGTAGAAGCGTTTCGCCATATCTTTGGTAGCCTGATCCATAGACCCAGACACATCCATTAAGCAAAACATCACCGCTTGGCTGGTGGGGATTTCCCGTTTAGCAAAATTGTTGAAACGTAAATCAAAGGTATCAATAAATGGGACTTTTTTAATTTTCTGTTTCAGTTCTTCTATCTGATCCTTAAGCGCTAGTATGCGGTCGGCGCTGGCTCCTACTGTGTTTTGTAACTCCGTTAATTCTTGTTCAAGTGCATGTAGCTCACGCTTTTTGCCTGCAGTCATGGCGGTACGCCGAGCCAGAGATGAGCGTAGAGAGCGTACTATGTTGATATTGGTGGGCACGCCATCAGTGGTGTAACCTGCACGATAGGTTTGGTATTCCACTAATTTATTGAGGCGATTTTTCTGGAGATTTGGCAGTTCCAAATCTTCAAACAATAGCTCCAGATACTCGTCTTTGGAGATTTGAAACACAAAGTCATCCTGACCTTCGCCGCTGTCTGATGCCTCACCCGAGCCGCTGCCACCACCGCCGCCTGCGGGTGGTCGTTCAATCTTATCACCACGGGTAAATTGGTCATTGCCGGGGTGTACCCGCTCACGAACACCGCCTTGGCCTTGGTGAAATATAGGCTCGCTAATATCTCGCGTTGGAATACTGATCTTTTCGCCTTTATCAATGTCGGTAACACTGCGCCGGGTGACTGCATCACTTACCGCTTTCTTTATCTGCTGTTTATAGCGGTTGATAAAACGCTGGCGGTTAACAGTACTTTTACCTTTGGCATTTAACCGCCTGTCGATGAAATTTGCCATAAGCACCTCCCAAAGTAAGAACCGGGGCCTCCCCATGGCGGCCCCGCCATCGGACTACGAGGATTTTCTTACCCTCAGGTACCATTCAGATAGCAGCCGTACCTGTTTTTTGGTGTAGCCTTTCTCCATCATGCGACTGACAAAGTCATCATGCTTCCGCTGATCTTCTGTCGAGGTCTTGGTATTAAAGGAAATGACCGGCAACAGGTCTTCAGTATTGGAAAACATTTTTTTCTCTATCACGGTACGCAGCTTCTCATAACTGGTCCAGTTTGGATTGTTACCGTCGTTATTGGCGCGAGCACGCAGTACGAAGTTCACGATCTCATTACGAAAATCTTTGGGATTGCTGATCCCCGCCGGCTTTTCAATTTTTTCCAGCTCGGCATTCAGTGCCGCACGATCGAATAATTGGCCGGTTTCCGGATCACGATATTCCTGATCTTGGATCCAAAAATCAGCGTAGGTAACGTAGCGGTCAAAGATGTTCTGGCCATATTCAGAGTAGGACTCGAGGTAGGCCGTCTGGATCTCTTTCCCGATAAATTCCACATATTTAGGGATTAAATAGCCTTTTAAAAATTCCAAATAACGATCGGCGGTATCGTTGGGGAACTGCTCCTGTTCAATCTGTTTTTCCAACACATAGAATAAATGCACCGGATTGGCGGCTATCTCTGTGCGGTCAAAGTTGAATACTTTAGAGAGGATCTTGAAGGCAAAGCGAGTCGACAACCCTTCCATCCCTTCATCAACCCCAGCGTAATCGCGGTATTCCTGATATGACTTGGCTTTGGGATCCGTATCTTTAAGGCTCTCACCGTTATAAACCCGCATCTTGGAATAAATAGAAGAGTTTTCTGGGGCCTTAATTCTTGATAACACGCTAAACTGCGCCAGAGTTTCTAAGGTACTGGGTGAACAGGGGGCATGCGCCAATTCGGAATTGGCAATGAGTTTTTCATAGATGTGGATCTCTTCTGATACACGCAAACAATAAGGCACTTTGACAATGTATACACGGTCAAGAAATGCTTCATTGTTTTTGTTGTTACGGAATGCACTCCATTCTGACTCATTGGAATGCGCTAGAATGATGCCGCTGAAGGGCAGGGCGGAGAGCCCCTCTGTACCGTTGTAATTCCCTTCTTGGGTAGCCGTCAGCAGGGGATGCAGCACCTTGATTGGCGCTTTAAACATCTCCACAAACTCCATTAGCCCTTGGTTAGCACGGCATAGCGCGCCAGAATAGGCGTAAGCATCGGCATCGTTTTGTGCATAATGCTCAAGTTTACGAATATCGACCTTACCCACCAGCGATGATATGTCTTGATTGTTCTCGTCGCCCGGCTCAGTTTTTGCGATTGCCACTTGATCTAATACTGAGGGAAATACTTTTACCACTCGGAATTTGGAAATATCGCCGCCAAATTCATGTAAGCGCTTAACCGCCCAAGGAGACATGATAGTTTTCAGATAGCGGAGCGGAATTTGGTATTCTTGCTGCAGCAACTTGCCATCTTCTTCTGGGTCAAACAGACAGAACGGATGATCGTTCACCGGGCTGCGTTCACCGTTGGCTGTCAGCACATAAACGGGAACCTGTTGCATCAGGGCTTTGAGCTTCTCAGCTAACGACGACTTACCACCGCCGACAGGTCCCAACAGGTATAGGATCTGTTTTGATTCTTCCAACCCTTGTGCAGAGTGGCGTAAATAGGAAACGATTTGTTCAATAGACTCCTCCATGCCGAAGAAATCCTTAAAAGCCGGATAGCGCGAGATGACTCGGTTTGAGAAAATCCGACTCAATACCGGATTTTTTGATGTATCGATGACTTCCGGCTCACCAATAGCGATAAGCAATCGTTCAGCCGCAGAGGCGTAAGCCGTGCGATCTTTTTTACAGAGGTCGAGAAACTCCTGAAGTGTGAATTCTTCCTCGAGTTTCTTCTCGTAGCGCTGCTGATAATGCTCGAATATACCCATCTTAAACCCCCTGAAGCACCAAGCTTATCTCTGGATGGAAACTCTGGTTATGTAGTGACCTACACTTAATCTTAGACACTATTTTGTGGGTGTTGTCAAAAAAACATAACTAAAACAAAGAGAAATAGTTGCAAAAGCAATATTTGCAGTTGTTGCGACAATGTTGCTAACACTATGAAATAACAGTTTTTAGCCGAAAAAACAGTCGCACGACGAAAAGAGCTGATAAAGGATTTTGGGCAATAAAAAAGGAGCCTTGAAAGGCTCCTTTTTACAAGCGCTGAAACTTAAGCAGCGAAATTCTTATTTACAAAGTCCCAGTTAATCAATTCCCAATAATGGGACAAATAATTGGGTCGAGCATTACGATAGTCGATGTAATAGGCATGTTCCCATACATCAACTGTTAATAAGGGGGTTACTCCATCGGTCAGTGGGCAGCCAGCATTGGAAGTATTCTGAATGGCTAAAGAACCATCAGCCTTTTTCACCAGCCAAGTCCATCCTGAACCAAAGTTGCCTGTAGCACTCTTAGTAAATTCTTCTTTAAACGCCTCAAAAGAATCGAATGTTGCTGCAATTGCATCAGCAATAGCACCAGTTGCTTCCCCGCCAGCATTAGGCGCTAGGCAATTCCAGTAAAAAGTATGATTCCACACCTGAGCGGCATTATTGAACACCCCTCCTGAAGAAGACTTGATAATCGCTTCTAGCGATTTGCCTTCATTTTCAGTTCCAGCTATCAGCTTATTGAGGTTCACCACATAAGTATTGTGATGTTTGCCGTAGTGATACTCTATGGTTTCCTGTGATATATGGGGTTCCAATGCGTCTTTTGCATAAGGTAATGCAGGTAATTCGAAAGCCATTGTTATCTCTCCATTGACTTGGTTTATCATTCTTGAACATGCTCACTGGCTCTATTGTACTGATAAAATTTGTGAAGTGCATCATTGTTTAACCATAATATTATGGTTGCATTTCATTAGATGTTGTGCATCTAAAAACCATACTTTTACTGTGTTTTTGTTGCCATAGGGACTGACGTACAATAGGCAATTACTAGCACCATTACTTAGGAACTAAAATGGATACTGTTGAAAAAATTAAGCGTCAACTTGCTGAAAACCCGATTATTCTTTACATGAAGGGCTCGCCTAAACTGCCAAGCTGCGGATTTTCTTCTCAAGTGGCTCAAATTATGATCAATCTCGGTGAGCAGTTTGCTTTTGTGGATATCCTACAGCATCCTGACATCCGTGCTGAGTTGCCTAAATATGCAAATTGGCCGACTTTCCCACAGTTGTGGGTCGAAGGTGAGCTGATCGGCGGATGTGACATTGTCACAGAGATGTATCAGAAGGGAGAGTTGCAAACTTTGATTAAAGAAACCGCAGATAAATATCGTAAAGACGAAGAATAAACTGATAAAAGAATAAAAAAACCGCAAGTAGCGGTTTTTTTATTCAATATTTCTAGTCCCCGCCAATTCATCAGCATTATCCATAAGTCTATTTATGGTCAAAATTCATACTAAGAAATGAATTGTTAAAATTAAATTTTGTTTATGTTTGTTAATACAATTATCGTTCTGGGAAATAAATTAATTACCCTATTGATGCATCAATAATTAAACATCAACACATTTCGTGAAAACTATTTAACAAATTGATATCATTTTTCAGTAGCTAGGAGTCAAAGTCTTATCAGTACTGGCAGCCATATGTTATAGAA
>NZ_JAFNJD010000075.1:0-7553 GCF_017368415.1 Shewanella sp. 4t3-1-2LB | reverse complement strand
CCGCTCGCCGGCAGAGTAGCAAGCTACTCCCCGCTGCCGCTCGACTTGCATGTGTTAGGCCTGCCGCCAGCGTTCAATCTGAGCCATGATCAAACTCTTCAATTAAAAGTTTTTGACTCTAATGAATAACTGTTCTATTCGAACACTCTTCAGTGAGTTTTAAATCGTTTTGCGATTTCATTCACTGCGAGTGCCCACACAGATTGCTTGATATTTTGTTAAAGAGCGAATAAAAAGCCGCGCCACAAATCAGCTTGTGTCAGCGACTTATTCTGGACCGTTGCATCGGTCAGTGGATGCGCATTATAGGGAATCGATTTTTTTGTGCAACATCTAAATTGCCTTAAATTTGCTTAACACTACACGGATGCTTAGTTTTCAGCCAAAAACACTATTAAACACTATTAATTACCCAGTTTTGAAAGGTACGCTGGCACATCTGCAATTGAATCCAGAACGACTGTTGCCTCGTCAATGCCTTCTTGGGTTAGCGCTTTACCACTGCGGACCAAAATGCGTACCGGGATTCCGGCAGCTTTTGCAGCCCGCATGTCATCGGCTTTGTCACCTACGAGTGCGCTGGCAGATAGATCCAATTTCAGGAATTGCTGTGCACTTACTATCATTCCAGGCTTGGGTTTGCGGCAATCACAATCCTGTTTATACTTGCCAATCCCCTTGTCGGGGTGATGGGGACAATAATAGATACCATCTAGATCAACGCCTTTATCAGCAAAGTTCCAATCCATCCACTCTGTTAACTGATGAAATTGGTCTTCACTATATAAGCCACGAGCAATACCCGCCTGATTGGTGATAACCACCAATTTAAAACCCTGCTGTTTTAGGGCCAGACAGGCGTCAAATACTCCTTCAATATACTGAAAATCATCTATTTGGTGGACATAACCGTGATCAACATTAATCACGCCATCCCGATCCAGAAATACAGCTTTGTTCACGCTAGCGCTCTCCCACTATTTTGTTGGCTATATTATTCCATTGCGTTGACGAAAATGCATCGATGGATTATCGCCAGTGAGCTAGATAAGTCAGTTAGCGTAAATAATCGATAAAAACCATCATTGTCCACATCCTGACGCCATTTCCCCCTGCGACATGCTTTATTTATGCGCTGACTAGGGGTAACCTTAGCCACAGCAATTAGGGTGAATATAGTATACTAGCCGTTATTGCACTGAGTCGTCTGGCGATAGCCGTTATTCTGAACCAATAGCACAGAACACCAAACGTCGGGACGCTAACATCTCTCTGCAGCTTTATGCCAAAGCGCCAGCGCTGCAGTTAAGCCGATAAGTGAACAGCAAATTGAAAGAACCGTCTCGGGTGATTTCTTAACGAGAGATTTTCCATGCAGTATGCAACTATTACCGGTTGGGGCAAATGTGTACCACCAGCCATTCTGAGCAATGATGATCTGGCAACCTTCATGGAGACATCCGATGAATGGATTAAACCAAGAACCGGGATCAGCCGCCGCCACATCAGTCATGTCAATACATCAGAGATGGCTACTGTCGCCGCCAAACACGCGCTGGCCGCTGCAGGCATAGAGGGCAGCGAACTTGACATGATTATCCTGGCAACTGCCAGCCCTGACACTTTGATCCCCAACATCGCTTCTACCGTACAAGCCAATATTGGTGCTAACTGTGCGGCCTTTGATATCAACGCTGCCTGCAGCGGTTTCCTGTATGGAATGGGATTGGCTACTGCGCAAATAAAAAGTGGCCAGTGCCAGAAAGTTCTAGTTATCGGAGCAGAGCGCCTGAGTTTTTATATTGACTGGTCACGCCGAGAAACAGCGGTACTTTTTGGTGATGGTGCAGGGGCTGTGGTGCTTGAGGCTTCTGATATCGCTGGCGGTGTACTAGGGTACGAATTGAATAATGACCCAGAAGGCCGTGAAATTCTGAAAGCCAGCTTTGGAACCTCAATGGATCGTTATGTTGCCGAGTCACTAGATTTCTACATCCAGTTTGATGGCAAAGAGATCTTCAAACGTGCCATCCACGGTATGAGTACCCTCAGCGCCAAAGTTTTAGATAAATGTGGTATTGAGAAAGATGATGTTGACTGGGTAATTCCACATCAAGCAAATGAGCGCATCATTGATACCTTAGTACATAAAATGAAAATCCCACCAGAAAAAGCCTTTGTGAATATTGCCGAGTACGGTAATACCTCTGCCGCGACCATACCTATTGCAATCTGCGATGCATTGACCAAAGGGATGATCCAGCCAGGACAACACATTTTGTCTTGTGCTTTTGGTGCGGGACTCACCAGTGCCGCATTGTTGCTGAAATGGGGCGAACGCATCACACCGCTGAAAACATCTGATGCAACGCTCCCCCCCTGCGATGAAACTGGATTGCAGTTGATCCAGAAAGCAGTGAATTATTTCTGTCATCGCACTCAAAAATAACATCAAGCTGATTTGCTGAAATGACTAAAGCCCTGCTTTCATAACAGGGCTTTAATTTTATCTCCTTCCTGAACCACTATGGCTCACGGCCACCATAAAAATTCAGCAACGGCCACATGAGGATCGATGGATGCTGTCTGCGCTAAAAACAGTTCACCGCAGGCAATTGCATCCATTAACGCATTGTGTGCGGCATAAACAGGTAGATGATAACGTTGTCGACATGCACCAAGTCTGAGACATCCCTGAGGCAGAATATGGCGTTCACGTAACAATCGGCGCCGTTCAATCTGCAGGGTGTCCACCACCGGGAATCGCAACGCGGAGCCCGGAGCTTTCGGCACCAATGCCGATAAAAATGCCAGATCCAGTGGCGCATGGTGGAAAATCATTAACTTGCCCATAACCCGCTGCAATAACCAAGACAACAGATGCTGCTGTGCCAGTGTCTGTGCTTGCAAATGGCGGTCAACAATCCCATGAATGACGGCGCTTTGGCCGACACTGCCACTGATGCCAACTAACTGGTGTTCAGCTGTGGCAAGTTGCAATCGCTGCTGTATTAAGGGCACTAAACCGACAGAAATAATCTGATTTTGCTGCGGATCCAGTCCCGTCATTTCCATATCCACTGCAACTAATGATACGTCAGACAAAGGGCGTTGCAGCAGTGGATGTAAACTCTGATAATATTCCCGCAAAAGAGGAGCGGCACCTCGCGCCCGCCATGCCAGAGACAATTGTTGCCACGGGCTCATTTCAGAAGCTCCGCATAAATTTAAGCTTCAGCGCAGCCTGCGCATCGTGAACAACCTTGAAGGCATCTCGCAGTTGATGGCGCATCAATGATGACAATGCCTGGGGCCGGAGATAATTACTGAGAGCTTCTCGATTCTCATACTGACGCCCTTGGTTAGCCAAACGCATATGCGCAATAAACTCCAGTGCATCGGCTAAATTGAGACCATCTTTTCGCGTGAGAATCCCCTGCGCAATTAACACACGAATACGTTTAGCCGTGTTGACTTCATTAATCCCGGCAGACAACGCATATACGCGAGCAATATCGTTGATCAACACACTGCCCCGATGTTTGAGGTCTATGCCCTTTTCCTCAGAACCGTCGCGTTCCAGCACAAACTGTCGAAAGAATCCGAGTGGTGGAGATTCGCTCAAGGCATTGCCGGCCAATGCCGCCAAAAAAATATCGTTATCACAAGTGGTAGCTAACACTTGGTTCTGCAGCGCTGTAAACAGACTTTCTGGCCCGAAAACACAGCGCATGTCAAAGAATATACTGGCATGCATCAATGCTTTGGGCTCCGGCGTATTCACCCAACCGGAAAATTTCTGCTGCCAATTTTCTAACGACATTCTCCATGCAGGATTCTGCGCCATAATGTCACCGGGACAAAACACATAACCACAGTCATTAAGCCCACTGCACACGGCATGTGTCAGTGCATCAAAGTAAGCTGTTGCCGCCGCGTCCGGCTCCTTTGCCAATAACAAGCCATTATCTTGATCTGAACAGGCCATTTGGTCCTGCCGGCCCTGGCTGCCGAATGCCAACCAACAGAACGCTAGCGGAGGTTCGCCGAGCAATGCTTGATTTAACTGGATAAGCCGTCTGGTCAAAGCATCAGTCACACTGGTAAGGATACGGCCAATCTCTTCAGCTCGGGCATCTGCACCAATGAGATTTTGCAGCAACAACGGGATCTGTTTACTGACATGAATAAGGCTGGCAACATCCTGCTGTCTTTCTATTTCGCCAATCAAAAATATCGGTTGAGAGGATTGACTGCGAATAATATCGGTACTGGTCACCATGCCGACCGGTTGGCCATTTTCCAATACCGGCAAATGGTGAATATTATGCTGACTCATTTGCAACATTGCTTCAAATACTAAAGCATTGGCATCAATAGTTACCGGAGCGGAAGTCATTGCCTGATATACAGGTACATTACCATTTAATCCCTCGGCCAAAACCCGATTACGCAGATCTCTGTCAGTCAGTATCCCCACCAATTTCTGATTATCGATAACCAAGGCTGAAGAAACGCGGTGCTTACGCATCAGTTTCGCGGCATCACAAACCGGGGTTTTATGATCCACACTCACAGGCGCCATCACCATTAAACTGCTAATACGGTTTGCCGTCATTAACGCTACATTATGTGAAGCTTTCTGGTGCCGTAAACGCTTGGCATACGCCCGGTTAAAAAACCGATCAAACGCCCGGCAGCCAGCTCGCAGCTTTTCAAACAGGGACAACGTCAGGTGATAAACCAAACCATCTTCCAAGATCAGCACCTTGTTGCTGATAGACTCCCCAGACATCAACGATGGAAAACCGAAATAGTCTCCCGCGCCCAGCCGGTCTAATAATTCCCCCTCCGCATTGCGCACTTCAAAAGCCCCACTGCGAACAATGTAAAGCATGGGGTTTTCGGAGCTAAGCGGTACCGAGCCCGAAACTTTGCTGTAATAGCCAATGCTGACACTGCGACTGCACTCTTCCAACAGTTCAGCAGGTAACTCATTAAACGGGGCAATTTCGGCCAGGAAATTACGGATGGGCAACAATTCACTTTCGTCCATAGGATTAGTCTGCCGCGTTA
Organism: Shewanella sp. 4t3-1-2LB; assembly: GCF_017368415.1. Classification (NCBI taxonomy): domain Bacteria; kingdom Pseudomonadati; phylum Pseudomonadota; class Gammaproteobacteria; order Alteromonadales; family Shewanellaceae; genus Shewanella; species Shewanella sp. 4t3-1-2LB. The sequence continues at coordinate 2,477 of NZ_JAFNJD010000075.1, read as the reverse complement.
TCGATGCGTTAATAATGGCTGTTGTTTTACTATGCAGCCATCTGCCTTTGGTCTAATAAAAAAGGCGCCGAAGCGCCTTTTTTATTAATTAGTTATCAGTGACTATGTGCACTATCCGCCCCTTTAGGGAAACGAATGGATTCCACCATTTGTTGCACATCGTCGGGGACTGCGGCGGTCATTTTACTCACCACAGTTGCCACCACAAAGTTGATAACCATCCCGATCAAACCGATACCTTCGGGCGAGATCCCGAAGAGCCAGTTAGCGGGCACGTTAGCGGCCGGATTAACAAATTTGAAGTAGATGATATAAGAAGCGGTAAAGCCCAAACCTAATACCATCCCCGCGATTGCACCTTCTTTATTCATGGACTTGGAGAAAATCCCCATAATGATTGCCGGGAACAATGACGCTGCAGCAAGACCGAAGGCAAATGCCACCACCGCGGCCACAAATCCTGGAAGATTAACCCCAAAGTAACCAGCGATCACAATACCTATCGCCGCAGAAATACGGGCAAACATCAGTTCCTTCTTGTCGGAAATATCCGGCATGAAATTTTTCTTCAGTAGATCATGCGACACCGAGGTAGAAATCACCAATAGCAACCCTGCAGATGTAGACAATGCTGCTGCCAGACCACCAGCAGCCACCAGCGCAATCACCCACGCGGGCAAACCCGCAATCTCAGGCGTTGCCAATACGATGATGTCGTTGTCAATCTTCATCTCATTAGTTGAGCTGTCGTCAATTTTGCCTTTGCCATAGAACATTTTGCCGTCACCGTTTTTATCATTCCATTTGATAAGCCCGGTCTGTTCCCAGTTTTTGATCCAAGATGGTGCTGTTGCATGCGCCACGCCCTGACCATCAGCGCCATTGATTGTTTCAATCATGTTAACGCGAGAGAATACCGACAACGCGGGCACCGTGGTATAAAGAATGGCAATAAACACCAGAGCCCAACCAGTACTGGTACGTGCATCCTTCACTTTAGGAACGGTAAAGAAACGCACAATTACATGCGGCAAACCTGCGGTTCCCACCATCAACGCCGCAGTAATTGCAAAGACATCAATGGTACTCTTGGCGCCTTCGGTATATTCATTGAAACCAAGCTGAGTAGATAGGCCATCCAGTTTTTGTAGTAGATAAACCCCCGTATCATTTCCTGCGGCATCCAACACAGTAGAACCGAAACCAATCTGCGGCAGTACATGTCCGGTCATCATCACCGAGATAAAGATAGCTGGCACCATGAAAGCAAAGATCAGTACACAGTATTGGGCTACCTGAGTGTAAGTAATGCCCTTCATGCCCCCCAAAACCGCATAAAAGAACACAACAGCCATACCGATATAAACACCGGTATTTACGTCCACTTCGAGGAAGCGAGAAAATACCACCCCTACCCCACGCATCTGTCCAGCAATATAGGTAAAGCAGATGAAGATGGCACACACCACAGCGACGACTCGGGCGGTCTGTGAATAGTAACGTTCACCAATAAAATCTGGCACGGTAAATTTACCGAACTTTCTTAAATAGGGAGCAATACACAACGCCAGCAGTACATAACCACCAGTCCAGCCCATCAAATACACGCTGCCGTCATATCCCACAAACGAGATGATCCCCGCCATGGAAATAAAAGATGCGGCTGACATCCAGTCAGCTGCAGTAGCCATACCATTCATCACTGGCGGGACCCCACCGCCAGCAACATAAAATTCTTTGGTAGAGCCGGCTCTGGACCAGATGGCAATACCAATGTAGAGCGCGAACGACAGCCCTACAATCAGAAATGTCAGTGCTTGAACATCCATAGTCTGTTCCCCTTAGTCTTCGTGTACGTTATATTTTTTATCTAAGGCGTTCGCTTTGAAGGCGTAGATAAAAATCAGCGCCACGAACACATAAATGGAACCTTGCTGCGCAAACCAGAAGCCCAGTTTGAAGCCCATGAAGTGAATATTGTTGAGTACATCTGCAAACAAAATTCCACAGCCATAGGACACCACGAACCAGACAGCCAGCAGTCCCAGCACCAGACGCAAGTTCTCACGCCAGTAGCTCAGTGCCTTTTCGTTATTTTCAAAGCCCATTGTGCGACTCCCCATTACTAATTGTTATTAAGTCACATTTAATCTAGCAACCGCGACTTAGCTCACAATCAAGACCTTAGTCTAACCAACGTGCTACAACTGCTTAACATGTTTAAAAATCATATATAAATCATAATGTAAAAAATAAATTAGAAAAAAATGATTGATAGTGACTAAGCATTAGAATTAGACCAATGTCGAACAGCCAATGCCTTGAAAAAGACAAAAAAAGACCGGCAAATGCCTAATGCTGATCAGTTAAGCCAGATCGCTTGACGATCTCATTGAAAAGATCAAAATCCGATGACCACTCGTCATCGGATTTTTTTATGCAACTCACTACCGCGCTTGCACTGGCTAATGGCTATG
>NZ_JAFNJD010000074.1:0-7591 GCF_017368415.1 Shewanella sp. 4t3-1-2LB | reverse complement strand
GCATTGTGGTACCACCTGACTCCATCCCGAACTCAGAAGTGAAACACAATCGCGCCGATGGTAGTGTGGGGTCTCCCCATGTGAGAGTAGGTCATCGCCAAGCGCCTAATACCACAAAAAGGCCACCTTCATCGGTGGCCTTTTTGCTTTTCACCGTTAACTTTTTTGCCTGAGCCTTATCTTTTGTGTTTAATAGCGCACTGTTATCATTGTTAATTTTGTAAAATGGCTTAGTTGGTAAATGGAATAACTGGATTTCAAAATGCTGACCAAACTTCTGCTAACGGTTCTTGTGGTCGTATTCGCTTGGCGGATGCTGGCAGCCAAACGCCATATAAATGTCAATGAAAGGGTGTACCATAAGCATTCAGACAGTAAGATCCGTAATTACTTGTTTTCATTTGTGCTCATCGCATTAGCATTGCTTGGCGGTGGATTCATGGCATGGCAATGGTTCGATGGTTACACTGTAGTAAACGTGACGCTGGTGTCGCCGACAGAAGCCCGTAGAGATGTTTATCAAGTGAGAAAAAAAGATATTTCTGCCAATGAGTTAATTACAGTCGATGGGCTAAGGATCCGTTTGTCGCGCGATGAGCGTTTAGTGATTGATGATAAGTAAAGCAGTCTGCTCAGATGATACTGTTCATTGATTTGTTATCAGGTAAACTAGCTGCATTTTTTGCCGAAGTGTGTGTTCGGCAGGCAAGTTCTTCAGGAGGGCATGATGATCACCGCCTATATCTACCAGCATCAACAGCTAAAAATAGTAGAGCTTTCACCTGAGGAGAGTATTCCAGAAGACACGCTTTGGCTTGATCTGTTTCGACCAGATGACGATGAGCGAGATTGGCTAGCACGTTTTTCTGTTGAAGAAGTCCCTGACGAGGAAGACATCAACGAAATTGAAGCGTCTGCGCGTTTCTATCAAAACAGCGACGGATTGCATATTAACTCGTTATTTCCACAGAGGGTGGGGCAAGATGTTCGTGGTGTGAACGTTTCCTTTAACCTGCGAAATAGTTTTCTGCTGACCATCCGCGAAGAGGATGTCGGCTTGATCCGTTTACTGCGCAACTACCTGCGGTTAGGCCGGATTGAGGTTGTGACTCCTCAAAGCCTTTTTCTGGAGCTATTTAATCTTAAAGTTGAATATCTTTCTGACCTTATCGAAGACGTATATACAGTTTTGGAAAATGTCAGTGAGCAGGTGTTTGAAAGTGCCGAATTGGATGATGTCTTCAAGATGATCACCTTACAGGAAGATTCTAATGGCAAAATCCGTTTGAGTTTGCTGGATACCCAGCGTTCGTTACGCTACATGCAGAAATACTATCGCCGTGAACTGAGTGAGGACGAACTCAAAGACATGCGCGAAATGTTGTCGGATATTGAATCCCTGATGCCACACAGCCAGTTCATTTTCGATAAGTTAAATTTCTTGCTGGATGCCGCGATGGGCTTTAGTGGTTTACAACAGAACAAAATCATTAAAATCTTCTCGGTTGCCGCCGTGGTGTTCTTGCCGCCTACCGTTATAGCCAGTAGTTACGGAATGAACTTTAAACATATGCCAGAGCTGGACTGGTATGTGGGCTATCCGATGGCGATTATGATGATGTTGGCCAGTGCCGCCGGTACTTATCTGTTTTTCCGGCGCAAAGGTTGGCTGTGATCAGACCGATTTTCGTCTGAGTGGGATGATTTCAGCTTTTTGGTTTCGGTAACTTTCCGGATTTTCTAGAACAGTGGCTAATGCCGAAAACTTGTTGCGCATCATGCGGATCGTGATGATACAACGATGGTAGGGATTATTGCATCGTGCTAATCGTTGTCGCAAGTGGGTGTTGATTGTTCGCAGTTGTTCTTGATTGCTATCGGACTCCGCAATGAGTTCATTGCTGAGTGTTTGTTGCAGTCGGTCAAGTTTTTCCGGCTGGTGTTGTGCCAGCCACATCAATGTATCGAAGTCTGGTAGTTCTGTCATCCTGCCTCTCCAAGTTATACCTTCCATGGCAACGACCCGCTAAGTGCTAGCGGGTCCTCTCAAGACAAGATTAGTTCAGATTATGGCAAAAGGTTAGATCATCACTTTAAGGAACATGTATTAGCCTTTACTTTCACTGCCAAAGTAGTAACTGATCCGTTCTCTTGGGTTCAGGTATTTATAGATGTTCTCGGCCAGCGCGGCTGGCGGCAGACAGCGCACAATGCTTAATCCTTCAGCTTCAAGATCAATAATTGGTGCCTGATCTTTAGGAACCATGGGATCATATACCAAGATCCTCGGCAATAAGAGCTTGTCCAAATTTACCGACATCACCAAACCAAATTGGCCAGATGATAGCTCCACCACTGAGCCTGGCGGATATATGCCCAGCATTTTTATCATTTTTCCAATGTATTCTTGATTGTATTTACCCTTGGAATGCTTATAAAGATAACCTAATGCCGCATAAGGTGTTCTAGCTTGCTGTTGCTGGCTAGGGTGGCAAAGCGCATCATAAAAGTTAACCACGGCAACAAGTTGAGTAGGGTTACTTAATTGTTCAGCCGTTAGGCCTTTCGGTGTTCCGCTACCATCGAGATGTTCGTGATGGTTTGTCACAATCTCTGCTGATGCCGTGGGAAAATCTTCTGCCAGTTTCAGGAGATCGTTGCCTAAGATAGGATGTTGGTTGTATAGATTCTGTTCCGGTGTTGTCAACGGCTCTTGTTTGCGCATGAGCTGGCTTGGCAACTTCAATTTGCCAATATCATGGAATAACGCTCCCAGTCCCACAGCTTCAATATCTGCCCGCTCCCAACCAAGTTCTTTGGCGATCAACATGGACAACACTGCAACGTTTAATGAGTGGAAATAGATACCGTCACTTTTGTCTTGATCTGACATCAGATGCAATACCAGATTATCTGACGCCAGTAATTCCTGTGTGATATCAGCCACCAATTCTTTCGCTTCATGTACAGCGTTCAGCGGTCTGTTGCGCAACTTGCCAATCAGGTTGCGCATGCGTGCGAGAGAACGAGAGAAGTGTTCTTCTGTTTTTTGCAGCTCCCTGCGCATGCGTTGTAATACTTCGATGCGTTCTTTTTTATACTGCTCCATCTGCCCATGTAGTTGTTCAAGATCTTCTGCAGAATGCTCTTGAACATCAGATGCTTGCTGGTCATTTAGTGGTTCAGTATCACTGCGTCCAAGATCTACATATACTGCGTCAATGCCAAGTTTCTTGATTAACTCAATCTGCGCTTGCTGTTTGAGTTTGAAACTACTGAATAAAAAAGGGTGATCCTTCCATGACACCGGTAATCTTACATAATTGCCAACTTGTAATTGTTGGACTGACACAAAGAGGCTTTTACCCATAAGACAACTTCTGTTTGGTTACCTGTCAAATGTTCGGATGGTAGCTATATTACAAGAAATTAACGTCATAGCCTGTATATTAAAGAGGCAAGGGTAAACTGTAATCCGTCAGTGTACCCAACTGCTCAAGAGTGAATTATGGCATGTTTTGCCGAATATCTGTCGAGGTCTTGATCAAGTATCTTTAATGCTACTTTACCAAACTGGTGCCAGTATAGCTGCGGTGGTTGGATTTTGGGCAATCATTCAAAACGCAAAAACTAATACTGGCCACTAATAAGCGTATTGGTTAGCAATCATCTCGCATAATGAGCGTTAACTGAGTGGAATGTTAATACGAAAACAGGCACCTTCCAAAGAGGAGTCTTCGATCTTCAGCGTCCCCCCATAGCTATTAACAATCTCATTACACACGGCTAGTCCGATCCCTTGCCCCGGTGATTGAGTGTCGGCTCGAACACCTCGCTCAATAATTCTCTGCTTCAAGTTGTCTTCAACGCCGGGGCCGTCATCTTCGACTAACAGTTCAAAACCACTTTTGTCCATTTTGGCACTTACCCGTACCTCGCTGATACAAAGGCGAAATGCGTTTTCCATCAAATTACCGCACAATTCCATCAAGTCACCGTGGTCGCCGGGAAATGTCAATGTGTCGGAAACATTCACGGAAAAGCGCACTTTTTTATCCTGATACACCTTAAATAACATCTGAGAAAGTTGATCTATCAACGGTTTAACCGGCGTTCGTACTTGCTTTAATCCCTTTCTGCCCAACATGGCTCGCTTTAACTGGTATTTGACCAGTAAGTCCATTTGACTGACCTGATCCATGATTCTTTCACAGATGGCTTGGCGATCTAGTGTGGCATCATCGGTAATGGCGTGAACCGCTGCGAGACGGGTTTTTAAACTGTGAGCCAAATCGTTCATGGCGTTCTGGTAACGCTGTTGTTGAGAGCTTGATTGCAGTAAGAGCTGGTTGAGGGCTTGAGTTACGCCCTCAAGTTCTACAGGATACCCTGCAGACAGAGATTTGCTTTTGCCTTTGATTATCGCCTGTAATTCTGAGCGCATGCGCACTAACGGCTGCATTCCCCAGTATGCGGCGCTGATGAGTAACAGCAGGGCCAGCGTTAATACTAACGCCAACCGGATATAGGTACGCTTGGCAAATTTACTGGCTTCTTGTTCAATCTTTTCCGCATCTTTCAACACTAATAGGTTGTAGTGAACACCTGCAATATCTACCGATAAGAGATACGCGAAATAACCTCGTTTATCGGCCATGTTGAGATAGTAGGGAGGGACCCCACTACGAATGGTGTCAAAACGTTCACAGATGTCGAATAAACCGCGGTCTACGGCCAGAGAGGACGTCCACACTTGCTTGAATTCACTGTCACAGGAGGCCATGACATAGCGTTCCTGCTTGTTGTTTTCTTCAAGCCAAGCGCTGGTGTCTGGGATCAGATCATGCTCGCGCAGTTCCGCTGCGACTTGAGGGATCTCGGCGATTAGTTGGGCCGTTTCTTCGTTATAACTATTCTGGGCATGTAATATATTGACCATCCATGCCAGACCAAAGCCCACTAATGCAATAATTGACAGCGATGTCAAAAACATACGAGTGAGCAGGCGTTTTTTAGGTTTGAGTCTTAATTGCATGGAAGATTAAATTTATAGCCCTGACCACGAATGGTAATAATGGGGTTTTCAATACCATCACGGGTCAGTTTTTTACGAAGTCGGCTCACCATCACCTCTATGGTATTTGGATCCCCCTCTTTATCACCATAAATGACATCCAGTAAACGTTGTTTAGCGACCACTTCGTGATTATGACGCATTAGATATTCCAGTATTTGATATTCAAAGGCGGTAATATCCATCAATTCCTCACCCATCATGACTTGCTTGGCGGCCAGATCCAACGATAGTTCCCCACTTTGGATAACTGGTTTAACAAAACCCGCACTGCGGCGCACCAGCGCATCCAAACGTGCAACTAGTTCCTCTTTCTGGAATGGTTTCACTAAATAGTCATCGGCGCCAGCATTCAGCCCTTCAACCTTATCTTGCCAATTAACACGAGCAGTAAGGATTAATAGCGGAGCTTTCAGTTCGGCTTCGCGCAGATGCTTAATCAGAGATATGCCATCCTGATCGGGTAAGCCTAAGTCTATGATCGCGACATCTATAGGATAATTGGTGGCCTGGTAGAAGCCCTCTTTAGCCGTTCCCGCAACCTGAACTTGGTTACCCAATTCACTCAGTTGCACTTTTAAATGATGAGACAGTAAAGGATCGTCTTCAACTACCAGAATTCTCATATCGTCCATCCTTAATTTGGTTTAATTGTCAGCGTTAAGCGCAACACTACATTTTGTCCAGGGCTGCAAGTGTACTGCAAAATTACTTAACCTAGGCTGACACAGTTACCGCCATTCGATATGCCGTACGATACAATAAACAGAATCAGATATTCCATAAAGACTGAGCCCAGCGTTTTACAGATGTTAACCTCGGTACCTATGCTGGCAGTGAACATCGATAAAACCGCTATTATAAAACAGATAGCTACAGGTAAATCCAGTCTCTCAGTTGTGGCCTCGGTAGCAGTAGTTCAGCATGTAACCATGCATATTGATGACTTTTCTACGAGTAAATTTGTGGTATTGTAACCCGTTGTGACTGCGGACCTAGGTAAAACAACATATTAATAAATGGTCCAGGAGGCAGCTTCTTCAAGTTACTGCCAGAAATTCAATTGCTATAAAGTTGAGACGGAGCCCACTGTGAAAGGACAAATCATTCGAGAAGAGAAGGTACTTAAGACGATTGAACCTGGGTTCGAAGTAGATCGCCGAGTGGCGTTTCTTAAAGCCAAGTTAAAAGAAGCAAAATGTAAAGCGCTGGTACTGGGAATTAGTGGCGGAGTCGACTCATCCACTGCCGGACGATTGTGTCAGTTAGCGGTTGAGTCGCTTAATCAAGAAAGCAATAGTGAAGAATATCGTTTTGTGGCAATGCGTTTGCCTTATCTTGAACAGCGTGATGAAGATGAAGCGCAATTGGCCTTGTCATTTATTAAGCCAACGCATCAGGTGACAGTAAATATTCATGACGGCGTTGAAGGTATTCATCAACAAGTGCTTTCTGGCTTAGAAGCGTCATCTATCTTGGAGCCAGATGATGCCAAAGTCGATTTTGTTAAAGGCAATGTCAAAGCTCGGATGCGTATGATTGCGCAATATGAAGTCGCGGGTATTGTGGGCGGGTTGGTGGTTGGCACCGATCATAGCGCTGAGAATGTCACAGGTTTTTACACTAAGTGGGGTGATGGTGCCTGTGACATTGCACCATTGTTTGGCTTGAATAAACGTCAGGTGAGGCAGTTGGCATCATTTTTGGGTGCCCCAGAGTCGTTAGTTAATAAAACTCCTACTGCGGATCTGGAGTCTAACCGTCCAGGGTTGGAAGATGAAGTGGCTTTGGGACTGACATACGAACAGATTGATGACTTTCTTGAAGGTAAAGACGTTGCCCCTGAAGTGGAGGAACGTGTTATCAATATCTATAAGGCTACTCAGCACAAGCGTCGTCCTATCCCCACTATCTATGATTAATTCCTCTGAAAATGCCATCTTAATAGATGGCATTTATTCATTTTAAATGTTTCAAATTGCCAGTCTTAATAAAGCGATCATGCGATTAGGAAACTGGCGATAATCAAGGTAGGGGACCAACCAGGTCTTTTCATTTAGCCGCTGCAGCTTGGGCTCAGACAGCAGTGGAATCGCATCATGAGCATTGATTTTTAGCATTTCTCCTGCGGCTTTACCACAGATAAGTTGAATACCTTCGACAGGTAGTTGTTTACTTGGCTCCGTATACAAACACAACTCCCAAAACAACTTGGCTTGTAGATAACTACGCCAATTTTCATCAGGGCTAAAAATTTTTGCCGCAATCACCATAATTTTGCGCCAGTGATTGCTATTAGCACTGATAAGAGCCTCTGCTGCATCAGTTTGCTGCCAACTCCAGTGGGTTGGGATGACAGGTGAATGTGGTAAATAAATCAGATGTTGCGCTTGCGTATTCCGGCCGATCATGAACACTCATTCTGACGGAACGTGAACACCTCTACTGATTGAACGTGAACACCCATACTGATTTCAATCTGAACACTTTGACCATCATTTCCAGAATCGGTGTTCA
>NZ_JAFNJD010000073.1:0-8255 GCF_017368415.1 Shewanella sp. 4t3-1-2LB | reverse complement strand
CAATAAAGACTAGTAGCCAACGTATCTTTTTTGCTGACTACCGGCAGCTTTCTGAACTCATCTGTCACATAAAAACGCTTTTGTCGACCACGACCAATACACTTAAGCCAGCCATTCCGCTGAAATAACGCTAGCTGACGATAAACCCTTTTGCGAGCTTCATTCGCTTCTTGGTTAGATGGTTCAAACTGCAGAAGAGCATCCCGCGCTTCAATGATAGAAAAGGCATCCATTTCTTTTTCAATTAACAGTTTGTACATGATTGCATTGATTTTTTTAGAACGTTTCACTTTTCAATCAAGAGCCTTTGAAAACTTAGGATTGCTAAGTATACAAAATTAAGTAAAACTTAGACAATCTAAGTTATCTAAAGGCTATAAAATTGATGATTTCGTGGAAGATAACCCGATACCACTTAGGCTCAAACAAGCTCGCAAACGTGCTGGCATCACTCAAAAGAACTTGGGGGTGATGATTGGTATGGAAGAAAGTTCTGCTAGCGGCCGTATGAACCACTATGAAAAAGGGAGGCATGTCCCCGATATCAGCACACTGCGAAAGCTAGCGAAGGCACTAGGTGTGCCTATGAGCTACTTTTTTTGTGAGGATGATCTGTCGGCCGAACTAGCAATAAAAATTGAAAAGTTACCTAAAGCAGAAAAAGAAAAATTGCTGCAATTTATTGAAAAATTACAGCAATCTAATGAATAAATTCCATACTGCTTATGTATCTGCCTATGCGGCAGTAAACATCATCCGCTTATAAAAGCCTGAAGGTCTATTTTCTTCAACTGCCTACGCGGCAGTAAACAACCCAGGGATATTGAGTTCTGTCGGCCCAGTTTCTTCAGCTGCCTACGCGGCAGTAAACATTGATTTCGACAATAGATTATCAATTCTTGCTTCTTCAGCTGCCTACGCGGCAGTAAACGCAGTATTGAGAATCTGATGTTGGTAACCCAATTCTTCAGCTGCCTACGCGGCAGTAAACAGCAATTCATCCCGGAGCTTGTTCATGCTCTGTTCTTCAGCTGCCTACGCGGCAGTAAACAAGTACCTAGCACTGGCAGCGCCGAATTTTACTTCTTCAGCTGCCTACGCGGCAGTAAACATAAAGCTGGCACAATGCACCCGCCGGCCATTTTCTTCAGCTGCCTACGCGGCAGTAAACATGTTGCTAAACCTGCGTTGGCCGGATTATTTTTCTTCAGCTGCCTACGCGGCAGTAAACGTCACTGGGAATTGCTCTGGAATACACGGTTATTCTTCAGCTGCCTACGCGGCAGTAAACCTAAAGAAGCGCTCGCGTGGTTTAAGCGCAAATTCTTCAGCTGCCTACGCGGCAGTAAACCGTCCAGACGTGTCGGAGCCGTTCGAGGTGATTTCTTCAGCTGCCTACGCGGCAGTAAACAATGAACATTTACTCTCTACTCATTTAAAAACAGATAGTTAAGCTCTATCAGAACATTTAGCCTTTTCTTCTTGCTTTATAAGAATCACACTATGAATCAATATGTTAATGTCGCAATCAAAGAATAAGGTCAAAGTAATCCTTTGAGTTCTGGCACTGTTCCTATCGCACAAGTTCTATCTGATAGTCCATAGCCATTAAAAAGATGTATAACTTCATTTTCAGCCACTTCCTTTTGGATATGAAGTATGAATTCTTGTCGAGTACTCATACTTTTAGCAGGAACACTATGGCTCAGTGCATATTCCGTTTCATGATTATAAGGTCTAGGCACATATTCCTCTCCTCTAGCCGCAGCTCTTCGCTTAAGTCGTTCAACTCGCCTTCGCACGCTACCTGGAAACCGCTTTGAGTAGTGTTGATTTCTTAAAAACCGAACTTGGATACATTTTTCAGGCACTTTTATTATTTCACTTACAGAGAAGAAGCCAAAATCACTCATTCCGATGAAATAGCGTTGTTGTGAAAACTGAGCAAGCAATGATGGATCTTCATGTACAAAGGCAATTTTGGAGCCAAGAGTTCTATCTGACCAATCAGGGAAAGTTACTCCTAAGCCTTGCACATTATGTCTTGCGACAAAGCCGTGAAGGATTGATAAACACTTACCAGCGAGCACATTTGCATTGGCTTCTTTGGGAAGATATCTCACTACAAAACAGTATCGTGCCATCTCAAGCCTCCTGCTTTTTCTTTACGCGACGAGCCTGTTTTTGCTGGAACATTCCGCCTTTGATAAGCACAGCAAACAAGTAGGTTAAAGATTCGGGCATTTCAGCCACAGTAGATTTCCTATCGATTTGCTCTAACCGTGTTAGATAGTGATCAGCGCTCATAAAGTACGAGTAAAAATCACTTTCAGACTCAGGCTGCCGGTGTGCAATGCCTATTTGTCCATCTGCGCCATACTCATGCACCCTTAAACGCTTATCGCTTTCTGAGTGCCACCAATCATCAATGGATTGGATAGCCGCACCAATTTTCACTGAGTTAAAACTTACGGCCTCAGTGCCATCAATACACTTTACCTTGGCAAATTGTTTTGTTGGCAGACCATCTTGTCTTTCAGTTATGAGGACTTGGCTTGGGAAAACCTCTTGGCAGAAAGCCACATCCAGTTTTGCGGTGATATCAGCATGCCAAAAGACACATGGATTAGTGAGTGCGAACAGAAACTCATCCGTTAACGCATTTAAAGCTTCTGATGCTTCATTAGGCCAACGAGATCCCCAAGTGATCTCTCTTATGTCGTCAACTACATAGGAGTTACCATTACTGGTTACGACAGTAATACTTGTCGCCCCTGCGTACTGATTGCGCCATAACCAAGTCCCTAATAAAATATTTTTACAGTAGCGCTTAGCCAGTTCTTGATAACCACCTAACTCTTTAAATTTTGTCGCTAACGCAGACAATGTATTAAACACATCAACATTACTGCAGCCTGAGGGAGCCAGAGAGTTAGCTTTCACTCTTAGCGAAAAACGGCAGTAAAGCTCTGAGATATTCGGTGGAACGTAGCATTCTTCAACAATCACGGGATTCGCATAAGCTAGGTCTTGCGGTGCCAGATTCTTTGGTGTTGAATCAGCGTTATACCCTTCGGTAATACCTACTTTTTGCCCTCTAATACGCGCAACACTAGCCTGTAATGGCACAAAGTCACTTTCAGGAGTCTTGTAGTAAAAGACTGCCTTCCCTGGATATAAAGAGCGGTCGTATTTGAGTATTTCACATAATTCCATATCAAGCCCTTCCCATTAACATTGAATCTTCCTCAACATCTAACTGCCAAAAAGCACGTTGGTAGAAATTGCGCGCGCCCTGCATCCTAATTTCAATCTGTCGAGTAAACTCCACTAAACCTATCGCTGATTCGGCATAGCAATGCTGGCTAGCATGAGCACCTGTTCGGTGCTTCGGCACTTCCAAGAACAGATAGCCCAAATGCGTAGGCACAAATGCTCGATTAATTTTGTTGATATCTGCAATCTCGTTGACAGAGCTAATCGTTTTACGCGTTGGCAACACCCATCGACCGCTATACGGCAACTGACCAACATCTTTAAAAAATGTGGCTGAATTTTGATGTAATTGGCACCAACTCACAGTTGATGATGAGACCGGTGGAGGCAACAACGTGCCACCGGCAAGACGAGCAGGTAGATGGGCCTTTAGAGCATCCTCAGCATTCGCTAATTGAGCTAATTCGTTTGCCTCACCTTCAATACGAACAACAAGATCAAACGTCATGTCACAATATCGACCTTCAATTAACCCTCGGCGTTTAAACTCCCGCTGCTTTGTGCCAGCCATATCAAACTCAGGTAGCTTGGTTTCAGTAGAGGATGAATAGTTTCTAATAAACCAGGAAAATGCAGCGCAGCGGATGTTTATTTCCAACGATGTATTCAACTCTCTCTGATAGTGGTGCAACATTCCCCAAATCGCAGTTAAAGATGGAATACCTGAGCAGTACATATTTGATAATGCCGAACCATCAAACAAGCGAAGAGCCTTTATGTGCAGATAACCCACGTTCATGTCATCGTCATCGCCTAGGTGAGATGCTGATTCAATCTGAGATAATGCCCAACGGATCTGCTTTCGAAGCACAGGCATTAAACGAAACTCAAAGGCAAAATGTTGTGTCTCATGGTAGTTCGAGAGTTGGTTATTCAGGCATGCAAATAAAGGATTTACGAATTGCTTGAGAGACGAAACGGGAGCAAGCAAAAATTCATATTCGCTGGAATCCGAAATGGCTGATAATTTTCCAATTATTTGAGGTTCGTTGTCGATGGCCTCTCGCAGCTCAAACAGCGGCGCAAGCCACTGCAATATTATCGTTCTCAGCAACTTTTGTTGTGTATGTAACTGAATACGTTGTTGTCTACTAGTCGCGATATACCCTAGCCTCGATAATCTCTCCAATAAAGCTATGAAATCTTTACGGCGTAACACCTTAGAGTTAAGTATTGAACCAACCTCAGCTAGCCTGCCAAGATGGTTTTGTGGAAAGCTCTGCTCCTGACGCGCTAGATTCGGCGGGTAATGCAGCACCTTTACTCGTCCGCCCAGCGACGAAACTAATCCGCCTACAGCAGCTGGGCGAGTAAAACTCAGCTGAGTAGTTAGGGCATAACTACGTTGAATGGCGAGTAGCATCGCCGAGCTAATGACAGGGGTAAGCGCGATATAGTCATCGCGAAAAGGCATACGAATTTGCGATGAGTTATGGTCAACGGTGTCAGGAAACTCTATTGGCGGCAACAACCTATTGAGAGAATCACTCACGATCTTCAAGTCTTGAACCTTGCCTCCCATCGATTGAAACGCAGCTTTCCATTCAGGTTCAATCTCTTTAAATACCTTTGCCAAAGAGCATTTTTGACTATGCCAAATAAACTCAGCAGCGAACAACTTGGTATAATTCACTTTCTTCGCATCATGAGCCCAATCAACAAACATCGGAACATCTGCGCTACTAAGCACTTTTGCTTGTTGATTCGGTGGCAAACTAAGTATGCGTTGCATACTTACTCTGATATCTGGGTATTTAAGATTATGTGTGTGAAACCAAGCAACTTCATCCACGCAACAACTGAGAAAATTGGAATTTGCTAATTGCTTTTTCGCGATTAGTTTATCAAGCAGATCATCCGGTTTATCTTTGGCTGACCACGTCAAATTAATCAAAATGACGAGTGCTATTTGCTCTAGGCCTGATACATCAAAAAGCATGCTAGAGCGGAGTGCGAAACCGCGTTTCAACTGGGAAGTACGCTCTTTTACGTCAGTAATATTCAATACTGTTTCAAGCGGGACAATGTTCACCATAACGACATATACACTCCGTCCATGCTCCCAAAGCTAGTCCGCAATTCAAATACTTGTCGAAGATAAAATAGCCCAACATGAGGTTCAATTTTTTGATGCGATGCTAACCGTTTAGCACTAACTAAGAGACCATCTTCCAACAGCCGATAGACCTGTTCTATCGATGTATTTAACACCGCTGCCGTTTCAGCAATACTTAGCAACAAATCGGCTTGATTAGGTGTTTTTGAACGCGGGAAACGTTCTGTAAATGCAGAAAAATATGACATCACTGTGCGGTGAATAAATGAATTACCACGGCTAATAGAGTCAAAATTAGCAGCAGTGGCGATGATGTCGCCATAGACTTTGCTAAAAAAGGTTCGATTAAACACATCAAGCATGTATTGCTCAGCGTTAGCTGTGATTTCATCCAACTCTCGGTAAAGCTGAGATGGCCATTTTTCAAAGTAATCTATGCCATCTAATAACGGACGAGAGTAGCGCTTATGGAACCATAGCAGCGCGGATAATCGCTCAGATACAGAAAGAGGTGATAGAACGTTAGGCAACCTCTGAGACTGGCCAGCATCAAAGCAACCAGACAGCTGAAGCAGATCCTTTGAGGACACAGATGCAATAGCCTTCGTTAAATCAAAACCACAGGAACAATGAGTAATTGATTCATTCCACACATAGTTCAATGCTATGCCACATTGAGGACAGCTATCGACTAGCTTTACATGATGCTTGGTACATTCTTGATAGGGTTCAAAGTGCCAATTCTGACGGATATAAGGAGCCTCTGCTAAACACTCTGGGCAGATAGGGAATGCTGATTCTTGATCATTCCCACGAATAAAACTCGCAGGAATCGTTGTACCGGCACGAGAAATTGCAGCGTATTTTCCCAAAAGCCTTACGTCTGAGCGTAACAGCGCTAGTTTAAGCAACTCCGCAGGCTGATGCCCCAATAGTGATGCAACCAGAGCCAATGCTCTAATACGGAAGTGACTGCTCGTTTGCGCATAAATCACATTGAGTTGAGACAACTCAAGCGGAAATGCACCGTGAGCTTGATAGTCTTGAGCATACAGTTCATCTCGAATAGCAAGACTCAACTGGCGATAAGAAGCGAAGCTGTTACATTCCGTGACCCGCAGAAGATAACTCTCTAACGTTTCGTCAAAAAACGCCAGTTGCTCTGGTAAAAATAGAAAAGACACTCATTACATGCCTAAAGTGTTGAATGATTGTTCCAACCTACCGCATTTGAGCGTTTTTTCAACACCAGTATCGATTTACCCTATAACAACCAGCTTAAAAGTATCACCACAACAATGGTTACTTGTGGGATAACGCACAATAATTAACTTGTCAAGGATCTGTGTATCACATACACTTTGCTTATTATTAAGACATAAAAGCACTGTAGTCACAGTGCTTTTATGTCTTAATAATAGTAAGTGTTCTATATGTAGTTATTTTTTGTGTTTATCTAACAACATGTAGTTGTAAACATTAGTTTAGTAGTTATTGTACATTTGGGAGTGCAAGGAGGTACTATGTTATATGCAGTTCCTCAGAATGAAGCAGGATCTTTAGAATCCATCAAGCTAATTCTTAAGCTTATAGCCACAAACAGCGACGTCCCTGACTCATTAAGAATGATGGCTTATGATGTAGTAAAAGAAGCCTTTTCTTTAATCGTCCAAAATGGGGAGATGTTAGAGATTCCTCAACACAGAGAGTCCATTTCTTTAGCTATGGAAATACAGCGAACACATGGATTAGATACCACGCTGAGCAATATCACATCGCAAGGAAATTTGTTGCCTCAATCTGCCCAACAGGTATTAGACTATATTTAATGTTAGCACAAACACAACTTACACTTGTAGGGAAAAAAATTAGGGAGATTTCAGAGTCTCCCTATTTTTCTAAGAATATTAATGAATACTTATCATATTTAAAAAATATTGCTGACAAACTAAGTGAGGAAGGAAGTAATATTAATGAAGGAATAGTTATTGCCTCTACTATTTTCATTACAGATGCTGTTAATTTTTTTTCTGGTAGCACTTCAAAAAAAATACCATATGAAGTCGTTTATTGTCTCAACGATGCATGCCAGCAATGGACGGATGAAAACACTCTAATAACTACAGCCCTATCATCTGATATTCACGGATTCTATTTTGAATACGTAAATCTTTCGACACAAAATATTATAGAGCAAACATTAAATATCAAACCAAGCCATGATTTAATAAAAATATCTTTACCAGAAATTTATAGAAGAAGGCCTTTATGTTCTACTCCACTTTACCACGAGTTGGGACACTACATTGACTCTACTATAGGATTCTCTGAATTTGCATCATTGAATTTCTGCAAAAAAAACAAATTTGATATATTACCAATTTTTCATAACTTCGATAAAAATACATGGTCTAATCCCGATAAAAAGGAACTGATTGATCATAAACAAGAAATGTGGACAAATCATTGTCGTGAATATTTTGCAGACCTGTTTAGTGCTCAATTTGTAGGAAGAAGCGGTGTTGACTTTTTACAGCGCTTAGCAGGCAATGCCGATGCGAGTTTCACTCATCCATCAACAAAAGACAGAGTTAAAGTAGTTGAAGATTTTTTATCTGGAAATTCTAATACTGTCGTAGACATGTTGAACAACATTATTTCTCTTTTTAGTAAAGCAAACAAAGTTAAACAGTCGGGATTATTAAGACCTTCATCACCTCCTGATATCACATCATGTTTTGACAACATACGCCCATTTCCTATAACTGATCGTTCTCATCTCCATTCTTTCATTAATGAGGCTTGGGATTATCTATGTAAAACATGGGACAATCCATCTGGAGTGTGGAGTGAATTATCTAAGGATACAATAGAAAGCACGGTCAATGATTTAGTGGAAAAATCAATAAGAAACTTTATGATT
>NZ_JAFNJD010000072.1:0-9419 GCF_017368415.1 Shewanella sp. 4t3-1-2LB | reverse complement strand
GCTGGGTCTGCTACCGGCATTGTTTTGTCGAAGTCGCGCTATCACTATCAGTCACGCTGCCACGCCAGGATTCAGAACAAGTTTACGGCAGCTGGTGCGCCATAAATCGCTGATGTTGCTGATGGCTATCTGTTTATTACAGCTTGGCG
Source organism: Shewanella sp. 4t3-1-2LB (assembly GCF_017368415.1). Taxonomy (NCBI): domain Bacteria; kingdom Pseudomonadati; phylum Pseudomonadota; class Gammaproteobacteria; order Alteromonadales; family Shewanellaceae; genus Shewanella; species Shewanella sp. 4t3-1-2LB. The sequence continues at coordinate 9,270 of NZ_JAFNJD010000072.1, read as the reverse complement.
GTAGCGTGTTTGCCGCCAGCATGGATTATTACCTGTTGGTGTATTACGTCTGTCATGGCGATATTGCTCAGGGAGCTTATCTAAAAGGCGTGCTGTCCAGCGCTTATGCATTGGCAGGTTTTGCCAGTGTACCCTTGGTGAATTGGCTGCGTAGTCGCTGGGGCACTGTTGCGGCGCTGCGATGGGTGTTGCTGCTGTCGCTGCTGGGTGGCATAGCCAAGTGGTTTTTGTTTGTGCCAGGCATAGGCTTGTGGATTGCGTTGGATGCTGTGTTATGCACCAGTGTTTGGACCGCCATGACCATCATCATTCCGTTATTAAATGCCGGATTGAGCGATGCTGAAAGTCAGCGTCAGCGTCATCCCACTGCTGGAATATTTGCCTCCATACATAATGCCGCTACTTCACTAGCGAGCATTCTGGCATTACTGGCTTCTGGTTTAGCGTTGAATTTTATCGGTTTTGATGCCACCGCAGGCGGAGCGCAGAGCAACAGTAGTATCACCGCTATGCGCTTGATCCTCGCCGGTGGTACGGTGTTATTCGGATTTTTATCCTTGTGGTGTTTACACAAGTATCATATTGGTTCACAAGATAAACTTGCTTCATCTGGAGCAAAGGACTGACGAGAGAGAAGTTATGGTAACCATCAAAGATGTTGCTCGGATCGCCGGAGTTTCGACCGCTACAGTATCGCGTGTCATCCATAATGGTAGTCAGGTGGGCGATGCTTGCCGAGCCAGAGTGAAGAAGGTAATTGCTGAGCTGGGTTATCAGCCGAATGCTAATGCGCAAGCGTTAGTGAGTAAGACGACTAATACCATAGGCGTAGTGACACCGCGTCTGTCTATGTCCTTTTTTGGTACCTTGGCCAGCGGCGTTGAAAATGCGGTCAGAGAAAATGGTTATAAGCTGCTGATGGCCAACTCCTTGTATGAGACACAATCCGAGCTTGATGCCATTCAGTCGCTGCGACAACACAACTGTCAGGCGATTATTCTGCACAGCGAATATTCTGACGAAGCCACACTGATCCGTTTGGCGGCAGAAATTCCTGGATTAGTGCTGGTCAATCGTTATATTCCACAAATCGCTAATCGCTGTGTGTGGTTGGATAACATCCGTGGCGGGCAGTGGGTAACTGAGTATCTGTTGTCCAAAGGCCACCGGCAATTTGCCGCCATTACCAGTATCTATCAAAACCGCGATCCAGCGGAGCGCTTAAAGGGCAGTCGTCAGGCGTTGCTGGAGCAAGGTTTGTCATTACCGCAAGAACTGGTGGCGGAAGGGACCGCTAATATGGCAGGTGGCGAACAGGCGGTGAAGGAATTATTAGCGCGTGGACAGCGGTTCACGGCATTGCTGGCCTATAACGATTTAATGGCGATAGGTGCCATTCATGCACTGTTTGCGGCGGGCATTCGGGTGCCTGAAGATGTATCGGTGGTTGGTTTTGACGATTTGCCAGTAGCCCGCGCTTGTCGCCCAAGGTTGACGACCATGCATTATCCCATTGAAGAGATGGCTGCCTATGCTGTGAACCTGGCAATCAAACTCAGTAATGCTGACAATAAAGCGGTGGGGCAAACCCATCTGTTTATGCCTCAGTTAGTGGCGCGCGATTCCGTATGCGGCATTGCGACAGTCGCTCATGGCTTGTAGTGACATATTGTGTTTAAAGATAGTGCGGTGTAGCACTCAATTGGAGAGAGTATCAGCTAATGCAAGGCGTTTCCGCTTGTGTTTAACCAATGGCAGAGCTGAAAGTCGATTCTGCTGCTATCGATACGCGGCGCTATCCTTGTGGGCATTGAGGTGGTGGAGTTTTGCAAGACTCTAGAACGGCAGAGCGTGTTATATATTCATCTGGTCACTTAACGTCACCGAACATCGCTGCTAGTCGTGTCCCTTATTGTTTTGGCGACTCTTGGTGCTCGGTGTTCCCAAGTCATCGCGCTATAGCAGTAATTCTTCATCAATCGCTATAAAACGGCTGGCAGCATTCACCAATGAAATAGCACTTAGCTGTGGCACGCCGCACACCTCTACGGTTTTACCATGATTCTGCCGTAAGGTATCGACCAGTAAACTGAAATCGCCATCGCCTGTCACCAGAATGACCACATCCGCTGCTGCGGTCTGCTCTAAAGCATCAATCGTAATGCCGACATCCCAGTCACCTTTCGCCGAGCCGTCAGATCGTTGAATAAAGGGTTTTAATTTCACCTCAAAACCAATGGCGCGCAAAATATTCTGAAATTCACGTTGTTTTATATCACCACGATCAATCGCATAAGCATAAGCCGCTACCACTTCACGCCCGTCACTTATCTGGGCCCAGAAGCGGTTATAGTTGAAGTGACGACCATAGGCCTGCCGCGTGGTGTAATAGACATTTTGTACATCCACAAACAGGGCAACTTTATCCATCAAAATGCTTCCAACAATGCTATATCGTCCAGTACCTTAACACGTTATAGAGTGGTTCACACAGTAATCGTTGGCCGCGATTCACTTGCCTGAATTGAGCGCTTAACGGGTCTAAGGTAGATACGGTAATCGAGCCCAATACGTTGCGCGACAGAATGGGATGCTGTTGCTAACACGATGCAGTCAGTGCTGATGGCTGAAAATATCCAGAGACAAAAATAGCGGTTAACAGTTTTATTTGGTGAGCTTTGTGTGTTTTATGAGCATTGGGAAGCGTTGCCGGATTTCCCGACAACGCTTCAAGCATTAAAGTGCTATATCGGCCATATTGCTAGGCGGCAGCATAAAGCTGTTATCAGGCTCTGGCACTTTGGTGATCGTGGCTCGTGCCTGACGGCGTAATTGTAACACCTGACTGGTGTAAGCCAGTTCCTGCTCAGTGGCTTCTGCATTACCATCCAGACGTATGCCATAAGATGGAATGATCTGCTGCAACTTGCTACGCCAAGCGTTGCTAGCAACTTTCTCAGGGAAAACTTTCTCCAGCAACTGCAACATGATGGGGGCTGCTGTTGACGCGCCGGGAGAGGCTCCTAGCAACGCGGCAATGGTGCCAAGTTCATCACTGACAACTTCGGTTCCCAGTCGCAACACGCCACCCTTGTGAGGGTCTCGCTTGATTATTTGAACCCGTTGTCCGGCCGTCCACAATTTCCAGTCGGTTTTAGTCGCATCGGGATAATATTGTTTCAGCGCGTTATAGCGATCATTTTCCGATAAACGAACCTGGCTGATGAGGTATTTCACCAAGTCGAAGTTATCTAGGCCAACGCGAACCATGGGCATCAGATTCGACGTATTCGTGGATTTTAGCAAATCCAGCAATGAGCCATTCTTCAGAAAACGGGTTGAGAAAGTGGCAAAAGGGCCAAATAGCAGAACTTTTTTACCGTCGAGTATCCGTGTATCGAGATGGGGCACTGACATTGGTGGTGCACCCACTTCGGCACGGCCATAGACTTTGGCTGAGTGCAGCTTGACGACATCTTCGTTTTCGGTGACGAGAAACTGGCCGCCTACAGGGAAGCCCGCGTAATCTTTGGCTTGAGGAATACCCGATTTTTGCAGCAATCGTAACGCAGCACCGCCAGCACCAATAAACACAAAACGTGCCCGGATCTTGCGTTTGTTGCTGCGATCTTTGGTATCGGCAACGGTCACGGTCCAGCTGTTATCGCTGTTACGCTCCAGATCGCGCACTTCGGTATTGAGCTGCAGTTTGAAATCCGGCTTTTTCTGTAATGATGCCACCAACTGCCGAGTGATTTCGCCAAAGTTAACGTCGGTGCCATTATCTGTGCGCGTAGCGGCAACTTTCTGTGCGGGATCTCTTCCTTCCATGACCAGTGGCGCCCACTGACGGATCTGTTCATGGTCTTCGGAATACTCCATTCCGGAAAACAGGGTGCTGGCCTGCAACGCTTGGTAGCGAGCCCGCAGAAAATTTACATTAGCATCACCCCAGACAAAGCTGATGTGAGGTTCACTATTGATGAACTTATGAGGCTCTTGCAGCACATTCTGGCTGACCTGATAAGCCCAGAACTGGCGTGATACCTGGAAAGCTTCATTGATGTCGATCGCTTTTTGGATATCGACACTGCCATCAGGTTGTTGCGGTGTGTAATTCAGTTCCATTAGCGCGGAGTGTCCGGTACCCGCATTATTCCAGCCATTGGAACTCTCTTTCGCTACGCCATCAAGGCGCTCGATCATGGTCATTGACCAATTTGGTTCCAGAGTTTGCAAGAAGGTACCCAAGGTGGCACTCATGATGCCGCCGCCGATAAGTAATACATCGACGGGGGTCTCCTCACGGGCATTTGCCTTGGAGGGGGCTCCGGAACTTACCAAAGGAGTAAGCAGCATTACGGCAGTCTATCTCATACGTCCAAGAATAGGTGGCCGGATTTTTTACCTTTCCCAAGTTCCTGTCAAGATGCTGAAAAATGGAATAACTCTCTAGAGTTACACAAAAAAATCAGCTTTTACTGGGCTAAATCAAGTCATCTTTTACAGGCTTTTGCGAGCGAAAAAGCAAACTCGTAACGCGAGATAGCCAAGTCATTTTTATGCCTGACAACTACATCTTAATTAGCGTAAATACACTAACTTAATAAGTGATTCAGATCACTTTTTTACTGGTTTTTTGGCGTTATGTCGATACTATCGATTGATGCTTTTAGCTCTTTCGTAAGGGATATTGGCAAACGATCTTGATCGTTTGTTTTTTGGTCTATTGGTCTGACCAAAAAATTTACAAACTTTTACAAATTTAATGAAAAGAACTTGGCGTTTTGGTTTTTGCATGTTCCTATTTTATCTAGGATGAATATAACTGGTCTTTAAGACCAACAGGGAAGTTGTGCTATGCAATGGTTCGCAAGATTTATAGTCGCTGGAGCGCTGGTTGTAGCTTTGCTGCTTTTCATGCGCGTATCTGAGGCGCCACATTCCACACATCATCAAACGGATCCTCAGTTGTTGTCGGCACTGCAAAGGCAGCGAGCGCTCTATATACAATTGATGGGGATGTATCGGCAGGATGCCCCGTTATTTTCAATAAATCCGCAGTTTATGGATCCTGAACACGCCGTCGACGAAGGGCGCTGGCAACAGTATCAACAGTTGTTTTCGCTACTGTCCCTAGACGGTGGCATGCGTGGCTGGGGCCAAGGCGGTATTATGTTCATCCGCTCTATACTTCCCGTTGCCGAAGGCAATAGTACTAAGGGGTACGTGTATCATCCACAAAATCCTCTGCCCATCTATGCTGATTTGGATAAAGCTGCGGCACAGATCCCTATAAATACGGTGGCGTACCGCAAAATAGATGATGACTGGTATCTGTTTTATCTAAAAAGCCACTGAATTCTGAAACATCCTATTGATTGTTTGGTGCGGTTAAATTGCTAATGGTAAAAAGAACAGACCATTTTTGTAGAATTTTGTGGTTGTCAACATTGGAGAATCATCTTGAAAGTATCAACGACAGAGAACATTGCCGGTTATCGGGTCATCCAAACCTTGGGGGTCGTTACCGGTAATGTGGTGCGGAGTAAGCATATTGGTCGGGATATCATGGCTGGTCTAAAGACTATCATTGGCGGTGAGATAGTCGGTTACACCGAAATGCTAGCGGAAGCGCGTGAAGTTGCTACGCAGCGAATGCTGGCGCAGGCGGAACAGCTGGGAGCCGATGCCGTAGTGAACGTTCGTTATACGACCAGCGCCATTGCGCAAGGTATGTCGGAAATGCTGGCGTACGGGACGGCAGTAAAGCTTGGCATTGAAGCCTGAGAGATGCTGCTTTTGATTGCTGGTGCTCGCTACCCGTATCGAGGTGGCTGAGCGCCAGCCGAGCTTGAGCAGCGCTAATTACCTGCTTCTGTCAGTTTGGCTAACTCGGTGGGGGATAGTTGCAGTTCCATCGCTTTGGCAAAACTGTTGATATGACTGACTTGGGTGGCACTGGCGATTGGGGCTGTTACACCTTTAGCGGCAATCAACCATGCAAGGGCCACTTCGGCTGGTTTTACATGGTGTTGCGCTGACACTTCATCCAGTGCCGCCAGAATACGCATACCTTTGGCATTTAGATACTTGCTAACACGGCTGCCGCGGGCACTTTTACTTAAGTCGGTGTCACCGCGGTATTTGCCAGATAGAAAACCGGATGCCAAGCTGAAATAAGTCACTACACCAATATGTTCTCGTACACATAGTTCCTGTAGCGCGCCTTCAAAACTGCCGCGGTCGTACAAGTTATATTCGGGTTGTAACACTTGGTAAGCGGGCAACTGTTGGGCTTTTGCAACATCCAATGATGCTTGTAACTGCTCGGCATTAAGGTTGGAGGCGCCAATGGCGCGAATTTTCCCAGCGTTAAATAGCTTATCGTATGCGCCTAAAGTTTCAGCATAATCAACTTCTGGATCGAGCCAGTGGGAAAAATAGAGGTCGATGTAGTCTGTTTGTAAGCGTTTAAGCGAATCTTCAACCGCCTGTGCAATCCACCTGGCAGATAGCCCCTTATGACCCGGTTGCCCCATATCGGAACCAACTTTGGTGAAAAGTTTCAGCTTATCTCGTCTACCTGGACGCGCTTTTAGCCAACGACCGATGATCGTTTCTGATTCGCCACCTTTGTTATTGGGTGCCCAAGCGGAATATACATCGGCTGTATCTATGGCATTAAAGCCAGCATCAACGAAAGCATCAAGAATGGCGAAGCTGGTCTTTTCGTCTATGGTCCAACCAAACACATTGCCACCAAATACTAGCGGCACGATGTTGAATCCTGTCTTGCCTAATGCTGTTGTTTGCATATTCATTCTCCTTTCTAGCCATTGTTGCGAGTGTTGATGCGTGCTGTATGCGATGTATCAACAAGCGGATAACCTCATTAAACGCCACTAAAATATTGCGGGAATCTTGAAGGCATTGGTGGTTACCTTCCAGAATAACATCACGCTATGTCCTGGATGCGAGTTACTGACGGGGGTAAGCGACAGCCGCTGCGTTGCGGTCAACATCGCTGCTGTTTGTCGCAACGCTGAGGCGTACAACGAGTGCTTAACTAGCCGTAATAATGTTGTACGCTCATTGCTACACAATATCATCGACCACGCCACCATCTACTCGTAATGCCGCACCGCTGGTGGCGGACGCCTGAGTCGAACAAACATAAACCACCATATTGGCCACTTCTTCAACAGTTGCCGCCCGTTGAATAACCGAGCTAGGACGGTTTCCCATCACAAACTCCTTGGCGAGTGTGTCTATAGATTTGCCTGTTCTGGCCATTTCTTCAGCCATCATCGACTCAAAACCGTCAGAGATGGTCGGGCCAGGAAGCACGCTGTTAACGGTAACGCCGCTGCCCGCCAACCGTTTTGCCAATCCGCGAGCTAATGCAAGCTGCGCGGTTTTTGATACGCCGTAATGCACCATATCGGCTGGGATATTGAGGGCTGACTCTGAGGAGATAAATACCACTCGTCCCCAGCCTTGCTGCTGCATGGCGGGCAGATATGCACGTGCCAAGCGCACGCCCGACATGACGTTGGTTTGCCAGTAACGTTCCCAAGTATCATCACTGGTTTCAAAGAAATCTTCTGGTCCGTATATGCCGGCATTATTGACCAGAATATCGACGGTTGGCACCTGCGTGCACAAAATGTCGCAGCCATTCGCATTGGAAAGATCTGCTACCGCGGCGATAATACTGGCGTTGGGATAGTCTCGCAGTAGGCGTTCTTTGGCGGCATTGACGGTCTTTTCGCTGCGGCCGTTAAGCACAATTTCGGCACCGCTGGCTGCCAACTCTTTTGCTATCGCAAAACCAATACCACCACTAGATGCGGTAACTAATGCTCTCTTCCCGTCTAATCTGATATCCATTTTCCCCTCCATTTGTTGTTGATATCGCAGTATTTCGCGAATCAATTACTGCTAAGCAGATGGTGCTTATTGTAGAAGTGCTGCTGACTTGATTAAATGGACATAATCTGAATTCATACTTTCCCAAAGGTTAACAATGAGTGGCTTGGATGATTTACTTGCGTTAAGGGTATTTGAAAGGGTGGTTAGCCTTGGTAGTTTGACGGCGGCAGCGGCAGAACTTGGCCTGTCGCTAGCGGCAACATCAAAACGTCTGGCCAATCTTGAACGGCGCAACGGCATACAGTTGCTGCACCGCAGCACCCGCAAGTTATCTATAACGCCTGAGGGACAAACACTTTATTTGCATGCGCAGCGGATCCTATCTGAAGTCCGGCATGCTCAGGATGCCTTATTGCAACAGCAACAGTTATTATCTGGAAGTCTGCGGATCACCTCTCCTAACAGTTTTGGTTATCGCCATCTGCTGCCATTAGTAAGCGAATTTAGCCAGCGCTACCCGCATATTCAGTTGCAACTGCTAATGAGTGATGATGTGAAGGATATGCTGGCAGAACGGCTGGATTTAGCGATCCGTTACGGCTCATTACCCGACTCTCGGCTGGTGGGGCGACTTCTACTCCCCAACAAGCGGGTGTTATGCGCAGCTCCTAACTATTTACAGCAATACAGGGCACCGATGTCTCTGACTGAGTTAGCTCGACATCGCTGTATTGTTATTGGCACACGTAATGAAACTGAATGGCGTTTTCGTGATAGTAGTATCCATGTGAAGGCATTCATCCTGTGCAACGATGGTGAAGCGTGTCATCGATTGGCGTTGCAGGGATTAGGGGTGGTGATGAAGTCCTATTGGGATGTCGCCGAAGATCTGCAAAAGGGGAATTTGGTACAGTTGCTGGCGGACGAAGCTGTTGCTGATGCTCCTATCAATCTGATATACCCTCGTAGCCAGGATTTGGCACCTCGGGTTAAAGTGTTTATGCGTTTTTTGCAGGAAAAGATGGCGCAACTCGCGCAACAGATGGGCTGAATTCAGGTTTAGCCGAGTAGTGCATTTCACTTTAATAATTGGCATACAAATATGTATCACTCTCTGTTTCTATCCATGTAGCGTTATTTGAACATCACGGACCGTAGCGGGGCAACGTATCAACGGTTGCAAGAGACTATTAGCCTGTAAAAAGCTGGTATATTATTTCGATTTCTAGCATATGATAGAAACTATTGATTTGCATGATATTTTTCTAATGTTTAATGATGAACTATGCAATGATTAATATAAAATTAATTAAATAAAATCAATATTTATATATTTAATGCTGTTACCATTTTCTTATAGTTTTACGTTTAATAATTAGCTTATCTAGTGATGGA
>NZ_JAFNJD010000071.1:0-9673 GCF_017368415.1 Shewanella sp. 4t3-1-2LB | reverse complement strand
GCAAACACACAGGGGAAAACATCGAACGTGAACACTTAGGAGATAACAGTTAAAGTAAGCTTGCGTTAGGGAGCAAGGTGTTCACGTTCAATCAGAATAGCCGTTCAACTTCGCCGGAATACGCAGCAATACCTAATATACGGTGGCATGCTATCCCATCCACGGTTAGTCATTTTTAAAAGTCAAACATATCTTGTTGAGCTTCTTTACGTTGCTTACCTTCCACCTCAATCAATTTTTTCAACAGCATCTGAACAGTGGGTAATTGATGCTCATCTGGGGTTATGTAGAAAGAGTCGGTCTTTAATTCGTTTTTTGGCGAATGATATGTGCGAAGCAAGGTGCCTCCCTTTCCATCCTCTACGATAGAAATTTTGATTTTGCTAGATTCAATCATATTCTTAATTTTTGTTTTGAGTATTGTTTGAGCTTTAAAACGGAACATGCAGCAATTGAAACCTGCCGCTTTGGGATCAATTGAAAATACTGGAATGATGTCGCCGAACTGGAATTCTTCATTGACGGCAAATATGGCCAAGGTTGAATCATCGATATATAGGATCGCTTCATCAGCTTTTCGAATTTCCTTATTGTTTAGCCATTTTCTAACCATTTTCCTGAAAGTGTAGAAACTCACAAAAAGACATTGTTTTTCGGTAAATATTAATGAGTTTTTATGATAAAAGTTTTCAATACCCGTCATAATACAGGTGATTGCTTGCCTTTGTGTTTTAAAGGTGATTTCTTCTCCCTGCTGAGCCATTTCAATGACGTCTACTCCCGGCTCATCACAAAGCGTCGACAAGAGAGTCGCAGCAGTCGGATTAAGGACCACATCAAACGGTAATTTAATATGCTCAGGCAGCTTGGTTTCTTCAATTACGCCGTTACGCAGGGTCCTTGCTTGTCGTTTGTCTTTGTTGATCTCAAAAAACTCAAAGGGAAGATTTGCTATAGCCTCTTCACAAATGGCTTTACCGGTATTTGGTGAAAATTTGTTTGTCGGACGTGACTGGATGTCTCCAAGATAATTTAATTGTTGTTTATCAGCCGCTTTACATCGCCATCGACGTACGCTTGAATGACCCCCTTGATTTTCAAATCCAGGCGTGAGAAACAAAACTTCGAACCATTTTGCTTCACTCCCTGTCATTTCAATGTCTAAAACCATATCTTTTTTGGAAGATGCAGAGTCATTCATCAAATCTTTTAAAAAGCCACCATCAATTGAAAACTGTGTCGCTTGTAAAGCTGTTGATCCGGGTGCCAGTGGTACAGTGCAACACGCATTGGTGGGTTTTTGACCGGTTAATATTGTGAGTGTTTTCTCGGCTGGATTGACGATAAAACTGACTCGGCAATACTGGTATTTTGTATCAATATTTTCGACGGCAGTTTTGAGCACACTGAGCTCTTCAATCGGGATAACAAGCTTCATGATAATTCCTTATTTGATTGAATTTGAATTAAAAATTGGTGTGTAAAGCGCATAACGCTTTCAGACGTTTCGAATTTTGGAGAAAGGCATACGGTTAATTGTGTTTGGCCCAAGGCATGTTTTTTTACGGTAATTTTTTCCTTTCCCTGGCAAAACTGAGTTCGCAAAATCATCTCCTGCCGGTCACTTCGAAGTTTTCGGTTAGTGGCAAGTTCGAAGCTACAGGTGAGCCACTGCCATTCCTTATGCCGGAATACTTTGCTAAAGGCTTGGGCATTTTTGACGTTACAGGCCAGCTGCATGACTAGCGATTTTTCATCTGAACTGAGCTCGACTGGCGGCAGGGTTTTTAAGGCGGTAATGCAGGCTTTTTCTACAGCTTTGCCAGGATGTTTAGCCCCTTGACACCACACTTGACTTAACGAAATAAAGTCAATGCGTTTAGCGGCTAACATCTGTCGGAATAAATAGTTGATGAAATTGCTCTGGCACTGAAGGATAGAAGTTTGCCAGCGCTGATAATGATCACCATGAAAGGGGGGGTGCTTCGGGGCTTTGGTTTTAAACACCACGCTTCGTAAACAGTCTTCAGTCAGGACAACCTTTTCAGCGCGCTTAGCGTCAGTTGACTTATTCGCGTACGCAGGACTGATGCTGGTAAGGACTCTGGAGAGATCATTCGATGCCGGCGACAAGCCCAATAGATAACGCAGTTCCTGATGTGAATATGCTGTTGGGGTATATCCACAATGGGCCGGGCTGACGATTGGTAAAAGCCATTCAATATCATGTAGATATGAGAATCGGGTCGTGGCGTAATGGGCATGGCCAATTTGCCCACACACTTCATCTAGCAACACCCCATGGTTGACTCGGCTAAATGGCCTTCCTTCTAACCAATATTTAAAGCGGCAGTTTATAGCCTCATTGGACATCAGCTCTTGTTCCAGTGGATGTGTACCGATTCGATACCCTTTGGGCGTTTGGCTGACGCCGCGCAACGCCTGGATCATCAGCAGATGTGCACCGCTGTGACGTAAGTGGTGGAAAGTGACGAGTCGCCCTAGGATTGCTTTGAGTGCCCGCGTGACAGGTAACAAGTAGTACAATTGACGGGAATAAAACGCTTCCCCCTCAAAGCCGATGAACGGACTATCCCCATCACAGCCCGCTTTAATAACGAGTGCGGCTTTAAAAAAGTTTCGATAACACGTTGGAATAATGGTGTGCACGACTCTGGAGTGGCCGCTTTTGGTCTTACCTTCCGCGGTATGCGTGACCCGTATCGTTAGTAAACCGCTGTTACTATCGAACGAGAAATCACGATTTCTGAGACGCGTTACTTCTCCGCGTCTCAGCATGCCGAAATTGCCGAGTAGGGCTGCGAGTACTGCAAACAAATTGCGTAGGGGATTGAGACTCGGTGCCTCAACGAGTGCATTGATAACCGCATCAAACTCCGGCAATTCAATACGAAACGCATTGACCGTCGGGACTGTAGTCGGCGCGGTAAACGTGGCGAGGTCCAGTGTTTCAGTCAGCTCCTGAACACTCATAAACTTCAAGAAATAGTAGACCATTAGCTGGCTCGACTCGCCCTCTACTGAGCGGTAGAGCGTTGAAGCCCATTGCAACAGAGCCTCTTCATTGGTTGCATCAGCGTACGAAAGCGGAAAAGGCTCAAGCCATTTGATCAGGTTGGTATATTTTTCGATGGTGCTAGTTGCCAAACTACTCTTTTTCACGCCGCCGTATACCAGTAAATCTGCGGTATAAAGGTAAAGCATCTTCGGCAGTATGTTTTCTGCATTCCATGGTGGCTCTACGATCGGGTGTGTTGAAGCCAGAAACGATTTGAGTAAGGGCGTGTGAAGCCATTTCAGTTTCTTATTTTTGACAATGGGGTTTTCGTACCAATTGAGATCCCAGTCAACATCAAAAAGATGGGTAGTGCTTTGAACCGTGTGCTCTGTTGAAAAGCCGACATGCCTCTCTGGGTAAGAGAGGTCTTTCAAGAGAAGTGCTGGAATTCTGTAATGTGTAAACCATAAAATTTGAAATCGATATTGCCAGTTAAATGACATACCTTCGGGCAGCTTTCGCTTTGCAGACCAGTGATTAAGGACAGAGAGTATTTGATCTTCGCTAATCGCTTTTACGTGACTGGCATAGAAGTCATGCAGCACGCGATAGCAGAACAGGGAAAGGTAATAGTGTGTGTAACGTTTCTCTTCCCCTGCATTATGAAGGGCGTGGTATACCCGCAGTCGCGGTTGATCATCACAATTAACTATTGAATCTGCATTACTTAAAATTTGGGCAATATGCCTTAATGTCAACGGGGCGACTTCAAAGGCAATGACCAGGATGGCAAGTTCAAGGGGGACTGATCCACACTGAGCATAGATTTGGCACTTTTCAGCCTCGTAGCGGGTGAATATCTTGCCAGCATTTCCAGCTTCGCAAGCGATCTGTGAAATCCACTGATTATCACGATCAACCAATCGCTTTTCAGCTTCTTCGGGAAGGTCCCAAAGACATTCTTCTTTGAGATAACTCAGAATATGATCAAGCGCGTACCGATAATGCCGTTGTTTTCCCGTGGGAACGGTACTGATAACTTTGATGATCTCACGGAGCTCAGCTTTATCAATTTGGCGCGCTTGTTTCTCTTCGATCCTGAAACGCTGCAAGACCCAACTAAGATTATCGACGTTGGCACTTATTCCACTTTTACACCATAGAACATCGGCAATTTGCGCGGCTAACGTATTGATCTTATTCTCACACATAGTGCATCTCCTTTAGCTGTAAGCTGACAGGGACGCTGTTGAGATAATTCATTAATGCATTAACCGTTTCCGGAAAAATATTATCGCTACCGAGGTGCTCTCCATGATTGGAATGGCCCATAAGACGGTCAATATTGTCATCAAAGAGGCGATAGGGCGAGGTACAAGTAAAGGCGAGTCCACAGAAGGCGTGCCGAAGCTGGTAGGGGACAACACCAGGCCAGATATCATTCATTACCTGTCGTAATGAACGATTTGAAAGACTGACATGTTGTCCGTGACTGTCGATATAGAACCAGAGAGAAGCACTTTCGTGAATGCTGGGAAGCGCCATACGGATAACTGTTTGTAGCGATAAATAGCGTTTAATTTCAGCTTGTAAGTAAGAGCAGATCCATACTGTGCGAAGTCTTCCCTTATCTTTGACATACGCGATATCTCTTCCGAGATAGTATTTCCATTCAAGCGTGATCCCGTGAGTTGGTCTCACCCCTGTGAGCAAAATGAACAGGAGGGCAATGCGATCAGTGGCAGCATTGTAATAAGCAAGCCAGTCTGTACTGCTCTGGAGATCAAGTGTGGTTGGAACATTACCAAGCGGTCTTAAATCACATACATACTGATGAAGCCGTGCAACGAATTTGCAAACTTCATTTACTTCAACAAAGCGACGACTACCAACGGGAATTGACGGACAAGCAACAAGTCGTTGTTGCCCGTTCGCAGTATCCATCTGATATTGCACAATCAGACCATTCCCCGATACGTACTTCGCGAGTTTAGGTGTGGCCGAGAGCAGACTGAATGACAGCTTTTGAGTATAAACGGTGTAGCGTGCTTGTAGATGTTTGTCTCCAACAACAGTTGCTGCATCAATGATCCTTTGCAGATATTCATTCTGGGCTTTAAAAATCTTGGAGCGAATGCGATCACTTTCCAGCCTCTGATAGGCACCGGCACTACGATGATGCGCTTCTTCCCCGATCATTTGCCTTCTGACAATCGCTGTGAGCGTGTTATCCGCCAAAGCACAGTGCTTGAAGTAATCCAAAAAAATGTCTTTGTCACTGCGTGGTAAAGTTGCCAATGTCTCTGGCGTTTTCCAGGGGGTGGATAGCAAAGCAAATAGTTGCGCCTTTGCTTCTGCATTTATGAGCGGCTTTTCATAATGCTTATCCCTAGCTTCATCACTAATGACAATCTGAAAAAATTTATTGAAATACTGTGGGATGGGCTGCCACAGATATTCAATTTTGTCGTCTTTCAGATATGGGTGTGCATATTCACACCAGGAAACGGTGTTGTCATATACCGTACGCATAGCATGTTGTTTGCACGGCTCAGTGCTAGGAAGAGAAAAGAGACTTGGTATATCGTCGGCAACCTTGATGTTGCCCCAGCTTCCGGTCAGCCAAATATAGAGAGCCGTTAATGTCATACCAGCGCGGGAGTGTGGACTAACGTATGCGAGTTTACTGAGTAGGATAGACAGTGTGACAGCGCAGGAAAGCGCTTCTGGATACACTCCTCCCGAATTTTGGCTCCGATTATAGCGTGCTAATTCGTTTGAACTGGACATCTACACCTACCTGGTCTGTCGGCACCATGTGTTAAGTTTTAAAAAGCAATAGCAAGTCGTCCGAGAATGCGTTCCCAGGTTAAATAAATTGATGGGTGCTAACGGAAAGTCTGAGGTTACATCAATTCAGTTGACTATATTTTTTATACCCTAGTCGAAATGATGCTGTAAATAAATTTTTTATAATTATTTAAATTTTTATAAGCCTTGAGTAACCGTGAGTATTAAAGAGGTCACGATTAAAGCAATGCATTAAGGTATGTTTAGTCGAGGTTATCTCCTCTGAAGGTTGAATAAAAAACTAAATTTTCCGTGTAATTGTTCCTGCCGATATCTCATCATATTCAGTTTGTTCTTAATAAGATTATGCTTTAGCAATGCTTTTGGTGTTTTGTGAATGTAATAGTTTAAAATCAATAGCATATGTTTTTTATTGGCATTATATTTTTAGTTGGTACCATGAAATTAGCTGGTTCAGTACTCTAGTACACATGTGCGTTATACATTATCGAGATGCCGAAAAGAAAAAGTTATGGCCAAATAAATTGCGTTATCAGATACCAAATTTTTTATGTTATTTGGTACATAAAATAAGAAAATTAAAACATGTACTTTTATTTCCTAAATACTCTCAGTGTTTAGTGATAAATAAGTATATTTGACTGTTTTTTCCACACTTCGACCCCAAATTGGGGTCGAACTTCGAAATGGTAGTGTTATTTATGTAATATTTTGAAATTTATTTTCAATGGTTATTGATTAGTAAAAGTAATGAAAAATGGGAAAATTTGCACTTTCAAAACACAATTCCGGCGCCGAACTAGACAGCGACATAAAGTCGGCACACAAAAAAAATAATGAAAGCTATTTTTTGGCTTATATCGGATGCGTTTCTAAATGACAGAAAATTTCAGGTGGTTCACTGTGAGTTCTGAACTTGTGAACAATCAAATCGATACGATGTTGGATGTCACTTATTGGCGGATATTGTGTTTGAAATTAGCAACTCACATGCCGATAACTTGCACCAAAGGAAAGCAAGGTGCATTGAGTAGCGAAAAGCCTTTAGAGTGCCAATAATCACGACACGGACTGTAATCGCCGTAGGGAAGGGGAAGTACGAGTGGGCTTCTCGAAAACCAAAATTGACTGACATGCCAGAGGAATGACCACTGACACGAATGTTCGACACATGCTCAAGGGGGCGTTATCGGGACAGTCTAAAAGAAAAAAGCCGCCGATAAGGCAGCTTTTTCATTTCGAGCTGGTAGCGTTGGTTAGTCGCTTTAACTCAGACCTCGATTGTGCGTTTTTACTAAGTTGACGTGTTCCATTATGGAGACTCATGCATTTGAAGTCAAATGACCCCAATGGTTTGTATGTTGGCACAGAAAAATCCATACATGTTGACACATTTCAACTTGGGCGTTTAGCTGGGCCTCTAAAGCATAAATGACTTATCCACATTTTTGGTGGATAAGTCGGTGCATTTTTGGATAACAAGCAGCCAAATCTCTGTCTCAAGTATTGATTGATTTTTAATCATGTATGTTAACTTGTACTCAAAATTGATCCACCATTTGCACCGTCATGTGACCAATCTAGGATAACTTAACATATTGATATGCATTCATTGATGGTGAGATCTGTGGATTAGTTCCACATGCAAAATATGGTTTGAATTGGCTCAATTTTGAACGCAATTTAACATACGCCAGAACTGAAGGTATAGCATGGCGCTTGGATCACAATATCTTTATCATTATTCAACGCCAGCTTAGTCATTTCAGAATCATCCAGGCCCCAATCGCCCTTGTCTAATCTACTCAAAAATAATGCAAAAATATCTTGCTCAACTTTAGACATTTGAGATTGAGAAAAAACAAGTCGATGTGATTTTTTGAAAAATTCTGACGTTAGTTGCGACATTTTAACGGTAGCCACTAAGGGGGAATTCTGAGTTGTCATAGGCGCTATCCCTAATTTATAAGTCTTTTTATGACTGAATTTTCCGGAATCACCGGAAAAAAAGGTACTAATTGGGCTTTCTATGACTGAATTTTCCGGCCAGACCGGAAAAAAAGGTACTAACTGGGCTTTCTATGACTGAATTTTCCGGCCATACCGTAAAAATGAGTGCACTTGTTAAATTGCACTCAAAACTGATCCACCATTTGCACTGTCATGTGACCAATCTAGGGTAACTTAACCTATTGATATGTATTCATTGATGGAGAGATATGTGGATCAGTTCTACGTGCAAAATATGGATAGAATTGGCTCAATTTTGAACGCAATTTAACAGGCGTAGGGAAGTCACCAGAATATAACCAACATTTATCCGACTACCACATATAATCCCATTACAAGCGGATTATAATAAGTTAACCCTCATCCATTCTATATAATCCTGCCATGTGAGGATTAATGACATTTTTTATGAACGATTTTGCATATAATCCTGTTATATTAGGAATATTATTTGATATTAAATAATTAACTGCTATATTCCTGCTTTGTGCGGATTAATATGCGCGGAGGTGAGATAGTGAACGAATCTAACAAAGCTTATCGGGATCCCATGGCTACCGGCAAGGGAAGAAAGGTCAAGCCAACTCCAATGCCAAGCGACAATGAAATATTCACTGCCAAGGTTTTTGGTCAAGCGATCCGGTCTGGTAGAACCCATCAAAACATTTCTCTTGTGGATGCGGCGAAAGATATTGGCGTTCATAAGGACACCATGACGCGCATTGAACAAGGTGATGCGAAGGTATCGCTAGGCAATTTCCTTAGCGCTATGGAAATTGCTGGATTTACACTGAAAATCGTACCACTAGAAATAAAGGTGGATGAAGATGGACAATGGTTCTAACACTCTCAGTCTTGATGCATTCATTGGCCAATCGACTAAGGTTGGCACTCTTTGGGTGAAAAGGGACGATGTATTAACTTTGCATTTTGAATACGATGAGAAATGGATGGAAACGGGGTTCCCGCTCTCCCCTCATTTGCCATTTGGGCAACAGATCACAAGCTCTACAATCAAAAATTACCTAGAAAACTTGTTCCCTGAAGGTCGTGGATTCGAAATGATGCTGGAGAATACTACTATCTCACGGCATAACATCTTTGCCTTAACAGAGAAAGTAGGACACGACACAGCAGGTGCCATTGAATTTAGGCCAACTGGCGCACAGTTAACGCCAACCAATTACCGCGTCATATCGGATGCGGAATTGAACTCTAGAGTTGAGCAGTTGGTTAACTTCAACAGGTCTATAGCGGATTGGGATGGCAAAACCCGTCTTTCTGTAGCAGGGGTACAAGATAAACTAAATTTGCTGTACATGAACGGCCAATATGGGGTTGGAGATGGCAGTCTTTCCTCAAACGTGATTGTGAAGTTTGAAACTGGAAAATCACCATGCATCGTTGTGAACGAATATTTCACAACGACATTGGCAAAATATGCGGATCTGCAGGTTCCCAAAGTCTCAATAGCTAATTTTGGTAACTATCGGGGGCTAGTCGTTAGCCGATTTGATAGGAAAGTAGTTTCAAATACTGAAGTGGTAAAACGCCATATTATTGATGGATGCCAAATGTGCAATTTGCCATCAGCGTATAAGTACGAACGTAACTTCGGCGATGGTGTTGACGTACAGCAAATTAGGGATGGGGTTTCATTTCGAAAGTTGCTCGATCTAGACGTAAAGGATAAAGCGATTTACCAAGTGCATATTCCGGAGTGGTCCGGACACCGATTCCGGGATTATCCGGACACTCATTCCGATTTAATCCGGACACCTTTTCCGGAATAAACCGGCCATTTTTCCAGTAACTCCGGAATCCCTGTCCGGT
>NZ_JAFNJD010000070.1:0-9987 GCF_017368415.1 Shewanella sp. 4t3-1-2LB | reverse complement strand
TATTTTTTTCTTGATGTTTTAATTTTTTATATTTTTCGAAATATAGATTAAAATTATCATTTATCAATTCTTCTACAGCTAGATTTTTTGTGATTTTATTACTTTTTGCAAATTTCTCTATGCTGTTAATGCATTCCGCAGAAAGCGTTATAGCTACCGTCCTCCTCGTAGGCTTTGAGGCCCGATAGTTTGCTGTCTGATAAGATTTTTTCATCTTCTTGATGAGCTCTTCCCATGTAAGCTCCCCTAGCAGTTGCTGACTCCTACGCATGTGATTGAGCTCTTCTATGATGCCGGATATGTACAGACTATTGACCAAGATCCCTTGCTTGAGAAGATACTTTTTCAGCCACTCTGTCTTGTTGATAGTTCCTGACGTCAGAAACTTAAACTGGTTCTCACGTCCCCTTCGTGAAGACCCACTGTTTGTGATATCTGTGCTCATAACGGTCATTCTCCAACCAGCATTAAATATGCTACATGTAGAAATACATGTAGTATATTATCACGTGTAAAGATATATACCATGGGGTTTATGTGTTATATTTTACCTATGTTTAGTAATTGTTTGGTTTGGAAATGAAACTTCTTAGGAACATGACGGGCGCAGAACCATACATGCGATATGTTTTTCTGCGTTGGCTTTTTCACTTCAATACCGAACCCGTGTTGATGGCCGCAGAACAAAAAGTTCACGAGAAGTTGGGGGTAAGCAAACGTTGGTTGTCAGAATCGATTCACTACCTCGTAGCAGAAGGGTACTTACTAAAATTAGCCGCAGTCTTATATTTCCCAGTCAATGAACACTCCAGGGGCAAGAAGCCCGCTGCATACGCCATTTCACCTCGGTGTGCGGAACTGTTGGATGACTTTAGAATTGAAGTTGTGGGGAAGGTGGTCTTTGAATGGATTTGCCGAAGTCCACTACGCCAGCGAGAATCGGCAGAGATGAGATTAGTGGCTCTTGGTTGTTTAGCAATGAATGCAACGGGAATAATTTATGAAAGAGAGATTTCAAATAAAACAGATTATTTCAGAGCGATGACCGGAAAGAAATATTTAGATCTTCACAAAACATTGGAAAAGATGTGTAAGGCTAACCTTGCTAGAAAACTCTCACCATTGTTAATTGACAGTCAGCTATTTGGTAAATCAGAGCATGGCTATCAAATCAACCCTATGTCTATCACGGCATCATCAGCAGTTATCGTTGGGCTTTCACTACCAATTAATACATATTTACCAATAGACGTTTTACGTCCAATTACTCAGATGGTGGATAGCCTTTTAAAATATTATCGGAGCTGTCAGAAAAATGGTAATTCCCCATCTGTAAGTAAAATTTCTGGGATCTTAGCTGATATTGATATCAGTATTTTGAGGTTTGGATATGAAATTTCAAAAAATAAACAAATTTTACATTATATAAATGAGCGAGTTATTTTTGCTGTTGAGGCTTTATTGCCAATGACTTTAGATAGAAAGAATTTTCTGTCTCTAGCTAACGATGAAAATAGTGATAATTTTCAATTCGTATTTGCGCTACTGAAATATTTAATTCCATTAAAAAGCGAAAATTTACGGCCAGAACTCATAGAGTTTCCAAAAATCTTCGAAGCCCTACCACTAGATAGTGAAGTATTTGTTAAGACAATCGAAAATGAAAGTCGTTGTGCAGACACATTTTTTTTCTATCAAAAATTGACTCGCATTGTGCTGGCACTACTGGAGCAGCTCACACCTCTGATGAATGTTTTAGAGCGGCATTATCGGGCGGAAATCATCGGATGCCGGTTGGGACTAAAATCATCGATATTAGTGACAGAAACTCAGGAGCAGGTACTTGGTTCGCCAATTCATGAGCTCAACATCGGTTCACCGGGAAATGGCCATCAGGATAATTCAGAAACAACTCAAGAAGCATCGATCGCAGAAAAACCGCAATTTGTCCAAGAGCTATCTCCTATTGCCATTGAGGTGTTTTGCAATCCGGCTAAAGATTCAAAAGGGTTAAACATACCAGAAATATGTGCAGTGCATGGAAAACACGTAATTGATAACACCACCACCGAGCGAGTGAGCAATAAGCTTACTCGTTTCACTGTTGAAATCGCCAAACGAGGAAAAAAGGTGGCTAAGTAAGCAGTCTTGCATGGTTCGATTTGCTGGTGGAATGATGTAGGAAAAACGCGAATTCAACTCTGAAGTGCGACACCCACCTAGGCAGCCTGAAGGTACCACTATCAGCAGTTGACTACCTCTCGCCGTTCAACCATAAGTGTCGCACTTATTATCTGAATCCCCGAAATGCGTAAAAAATGTCCTGAACAGCACAAGCCGTCGTTGATTGCGAGTGTTTTTCTTGGCCTCTTGGTTTTGGTGACGGCTCTTCTCATATCTTACTAACTCCAGAGTTGGCAATAGTAAAAATTTCAAGGAAGCTCTGGGAAATGGGCCAGTGATGATCCTGAATTCTCACTAAAAAAGCGGTTTTAATTCCTCGGTTATAATAATATATATTAATGAAGTGTGAATAATCTGTAACTAGCTGAATCAGTGTAAATTTACCTATGTTCTCAATTCTCTGGATTGAACACAAAATGCAGAGGACACAGAGCATGAACTTACTTCAACCATTTACCAATCTGTCAGTATTACCTTATCCACTGGTACAGTATGAGTATCGCAACCTAGAATCCCTATCGAGATTCTTTGCACGGCATCAGCAACGATTTCCTCGGTTAACCTTCATGCGCTTTGATTTACATTTTCCGCAAGAGCATATCTTCGATAACCCTAAAATCATCTCACGGTTTATTGATGCGTTTAAAGCAAGATTAATTGTGTGGGATAATCAGCGTTTATCCAATCACCCCATTGGCTTTGGCTATGCTTGGTGTCGTGAGCAGGTTGATTCTCATAACTGGCACTACCATTTAATTTTTGTCTTCAACCGGGATGCGGTGAATTGCTGGGGTTATTTTGATTTACGGAGTCCCAATATGTATGCCCGAGTGGTTGCGTCATGGGCGAGTGCATTGTCTGTTCCTATAACCATTGCTGAGAAGGGTGTGCACATCTGTGAAAATGGGGTGTATTTCATTGACCGGAATAGTCCGCTATACCTTCAACAGTGCAATGATGCGTGGGAGCGGATGGTGTACTTGGCAAAAAAATACAGTAAGGACATCGACGATGGCAATCGGTGTTTTGGTTGTAGTCAAAGTACCTTCCGTGGGTGATGGTCTGATGTGTGAAGGAGGAGGGGATACCTCCTCTGTAATGTTTGGATTAATAACGGAGCCAATCCCACACCTTTCGACCAATATCTCCAATTGCCACAATCCCTTCTCCAATCACTTCCATCGGTTTGATGATAGTTGCATCAACGGTGGTATCAATGATCCCGTTGGCTAATGATTTACCCGCTTCCAAGTATTCGCCGGTCTGGATGTGATCAGCTGTTTCCTCAATCGTCTTAATACTGCCTTGGATAACCGATTCGATGGGTTTGGCAATCAGATCACCTGGTGTTCCCAGCAGGCGATTAACCGGCTCGGGCAGGGTAAGGTATTCTCCGGTCATCTTGGCTGCTGTGGAAAGGAGTGCAATATTCGCAGCGGTGGTGGAGGCTGCTTTGCTCACCGTCTTTCCCAGTAAGCCACTGCGCGCAATGACTTGAGAAGAGACATGAACCGAGTTGCTGATTTGTTCAGAGGACGACTCCCCGGTCAGGCACCAGGTGACGAAGTGTTCACAGTTGCCGTGAAACAAATGGTAGGGGCGTTGGCCTAATTGACTGTGCGCTCGCTCAAGTGCGGTAACCGTGCAACTCGCAATGTCCTTCACGTGGATGGGTTGACAATCCGAGAATGCCTCTAAGCTGATCTGTTCGACAACCCCCGATTTACCCAGATGGATGATTTGCTCATCGCCGATATAGAGTCCGTGATGGTGGGTGAGGGCCAACGGGTCAATTTGGGTGATGAGATGATCACCCGGATGAAATTTCTGCATGGTATGTACTCCAAGAAAAAAAGCAGATGCCACGTGAGTCACATCTGCTGAACGGGTTAATGGGTTGAACGTGAGTGGTGACTTACTCAGATTTCTAGCTCAACAAAGTCCTTGTCGATTTGCTGCTGAGTAATACCGATGTAACGCAGGGTGACGGCTTCTGATTGATGGCGAAGCATGCGCATCACGCGGCCGATATCTTTGCTGGTTTGATACAAGTGATAGCCACGGGTCTTGCGCATGGAGTGCGTACCCAGCGATAACTTGATATCGTCACCGACAAAGGCAAACGCTTTGGTAACAGCTCGTCGTGTGAGTGGTTTAGCTGGCGCATGCCAATCTTTGGCCTGACTGCTGCGGTAGGATTGAAACAGGTAGATATGCTCAGGGTGACGCTGGTGGATAGTCTCAATCAGCTCCTGGGTCTTAGGGTTGAGTTTGATGCTGGCGCGTTTACCAGTTTTCTGCTCGATGATGTTTAAGCGGTCGCCATCGATATCGCTAAACTTAATTGCCAGTAAGTCAGAGATGCGCAGTGCTAAGTTAAGGCCGATATTCCACACATCGGCCATCTGCTGACCAAAGTGACGTTCGAGCAGGTAACTGATAAGCTTGATGGTATCGCGGTTCTTGACCGCTTCGACTTCGTTCATGCTTGGTTCCCTCAATCTGCTATGCAATGAATGTGGGCACCAGCCTTTTGCAAACCCGCATGGGGCCTGTGTTGCTTGGTGCCCATAATGCCTTTTTGGGTACCTGGGTTAGTCAATAGTGACTTTCTCGACATAGACGCCGAGAGCGACATACCCCAGAAAGTTATCAATGAGCAATCGCACCAGCCCCGATGCCTGTCGTAGGTACTGTGTCCCCGCATAACTGGAGAAAACCTCCCGTTGCTGAAAGCACACATCAATCTCTTTCTCTAGTTCCGGGTAGACGCGACCGAAATAGGCAAAGTCGGTCATGTAGTTCAATTCCCAATGTGCGCCATGACGAACCAGACCAATTTCCACAGGGTGGTAACCACCACTATCGGCGTGATAGTTGGGGTCACTGAAGTTAAGCGTGATAATATTGGCCTGTTCAGTGCTAACGGATTGCAACCGCAGCTCCAGCAGTTGGTAAAAGGCTTCAGGTAAGGCGATATCTTTATTACGTTGAATTTGCATAGTGGACTCCAAATAAATAAAAAGCCCGCTGGTCAGAGACGCAGCGGGCAGGGGGGGATAATTGTGTCGTGGAAACTCAGGTGCTAGGTGTGACAGCGCCACTGGGGATGGGTGTTGTCACCGTGGTTGAGATAGCTGCCGTTGAGAATTTTTTGCCATTCACCTTGGGGCGTACCATATGGGTCGCAGTGCTTGAGATAACGGCAAAAACCAATCTCTTTAGGGAGATGACCATCCATATCGCTACGGCAAACGAAAAGCACGGTTTTGCAAATGGTATCAAGGGGGGCAATAGTTGGCGGTCCTGTTATGTGACCGTGTTTATCCAGTGGCCTCTCAAAAATATATAGCGTCAGTGCCAGGCTGATACGTCGGTGTAAGTCTGGAAACGCCGAGCAGGCTTCGGCGACCGCCGCTTGAGAAAAGCTGTCGGTAAATTCAATCATGATGAGACTCCGACAAACATAAAGGGCAACCTCGGTGGTTGCCCTTTATGCCGTGAGAATAGTTATAACCAGCCGCGCTCAGCGAAAGAGATGCACTCATCACCCACCACAATGTGGTCGAGTACTGGCACCGCAATCGTGTCAAGCGCTGCCACCAGCTTGCCGGTGATTGCCCTGTCGGCGAGAGATGGCTCCGCGATACCTGATGGGTGGTTATGGGCAAAGATGACGGCGGCGGCATTACGCAATAACACCAGCTTCACTACCTCGCGGGGATAGACGCTGGCCGCATCGATAGTGCCGAAGAACAGCTCATTGAACTCAATCATCCGGTGTTGGCTGTCCAGCAGCATGACGGCAAACACTTCGCGCTGATGCTGGTGGAGCTTGTAACGTAGAAAGTCCATCGTCGCAGTCGGGTTACAGAACACATCGCCTCGTACAAATCGTTCGGCAATGATGCCTGCCGCGGTTTCGAGGATTTGCTCCGAGGTGCGTGACCAATGATTGTTAGGGGGTGACATAACCTTGTGCATACAACCTCCTTGAAGTGATGAAATGGCATATGCACAGAGGTGATATATATCTGAAAAGATTTGGAAAACTGATAGAAGAAGGCCTGACAGTAAAAATTTACCTCTCTGGCTTATGTGATGAGACTAATCACCGAGGAACTCATCATGAAACTCATCAAGCTAAAAGAAGTTATGGGCATTACTTGTCTTTGCAAAGCCTCAATCTACCGAATGATTGCAGCGGGCGAATTTCCAAAACAGGTTTCACTGGGCGAACGTGCGGTTGCTTGGGTGGAGGAAGAAATACTGGACTGGGTTCAGGCAAGGGTAGATGAGCGAGATGCGGCATAGTGTAATGGGGCTAGAATGTTGACACGAAGTCATACATTCCAAGCCCCACTAGATTTTTAGTCCCACTCACAGCCGCAATCGCGGCAGCACCAACCACCGTCGTAGGGGATGATATCGTCAGAAGAACCACATTCAGGGCATTTGAGGACTGAAGACCATGGCATGGGCAAAAGCCTGATAATTTTCATAAACTCTCCTTAATTATTTCAATGACTTAATTCAAGTACGTCCAAAGCTACGCAAGTCACCAGACGCTCCATATATCCAAGTACATAACCATCAAAAGCTTTTGGCTGAGTCGATTCCTGTCTGTGTTGTCGTCGATAGAGCACTTGGATTAAGTTTATGGATCGATTAAGAGTGTAGATCGTCGCGAAAATCGAGACAAGCAGTTTTGTCGCTATATTCGTGACACTATGCAAAAACAACTATATTCATCCGTCAATGAAGCCTTTGTTTCATGGCTTAAAAAAGCCCGTGAAGATAAAGGGCTGTCGCTTCGCGATGTCGGACAACTCATTGGTCGGCATCACTCGCTCATCGGAAACGTCGAGAATTCTGTGCGTCGAATGGACGTCGCAGAGTTTTTTGTCTATTGCGAAGCATTAGACATAGATCCAAATGAGTGTATGGAATTCCTGAAGAAAGCTAGGTCTGCCCATAAAAATGTAAAGTGAACATTAGCCCTGATTTGCTACAGCAGTGGGAACAATAAAATAGGGATAAATGACTATCACTACTCTTCGATGACGTCATTACTTCGAGAAAGAGTAAAATTTCTTTAATATCAAATTTTTTGTTATCTTGGGCCCAGAGTCAGTCACAGTGTTTTGGGGGGAGGCACAAGCTGATCTGCCGTTGATGGGCTGCGCAACCTTACAGATGGTTGTGGGCGAAAATCATCACTGCGACATTTTACTGCTGCACCGACTTAACGATTTCGCATGGATACACACTAACAGGCATCGATAGTGCCGAAGAACAGCTCATTGAACTCAATCATCCGATGTTGGCTATCGAGCAGCATGACGGCAAACACTTCATGCTGATGCTGGTGGAGCTTGTAGCGTAAAAAGCCACGGAAATATCGTGAACATACCAATAACTCAGAGCTTATGGTGTGATCGTATTAAAAGTAAAAGGTTTACAGTTTTAGGCAAAATAATGTTTAAAACTGTGGTTAGGAAGTTCAACAATTGATTTGCTATCTCCTTCTGAAATAATCTATGCGATGTAATTAAAGTCGATTTACCCCAAAACAATAAAGGAAAGCTGGACGGGTAATTTATAAGACCATAAAATTAAATAAAAACATATAAATGTTTGCATATGGATAGCAATCGTAAATTTATGGATATGTATAGAGTTCATAGAACCAATACAAAGAAATTGCTGGATACTCTCGAACAATGGGACAAAGCTTGGACTCCCCATAGTGATTCTCCAGAATTTTACCTTAGCTTATCAAACTCAATACGAAAAATTGCTAGTTATGCCATTTCAGAGCGATATTTGCTTCGCGATTGGGTTTGGATAAATGCACAATTTCGCATAGCACACCCGTCTAATGAAAAGGTTGCTCGAATATCTTGGTCTGCGATCAGCTTGTTTGTAAGCTTGGTTCAGCAGTTGGAAAGTGGAAACCAGGATCTGCTCATGGACATATGCTGGCTGACAGATCGAACTGTGGAGACTCTTCTTGGAATGCTGGGCGCCAGGGCGATTAATAAATTTATATCACCTGAAGAACAGCAACGAATTGATGACCTGATTATTGAGCTTGCAGAAGCTGAAAACGAGGATCTGGACCAGTTAAAGGCCTTTGCGGAAGGAGTTGCAACAGAGTTCTCTGAAATCCATCACACAGCGTATTTTCCCTCAATTGCCAACAAACTTTTGGGATTGTGTCAGGCTGCACATGAACCCTCAGAAGCGGGATATTGGGCAAAAGCGGCTCTACGATATGTGTGTCTTGAAGACGACGTAATAAATGATAGCCAGGGATACGTTGGCTTTTTGGATGATATACATGTTATCGAAAACATGTATGGGTTTGTGTTTGGTGAGCTTCCATGGAAACGGTTAATAGATCATGCTGCCGAGAAATGGCCTTTTATAACCCGTGTATACTGGCAGGACCAAGACTCCAAAAATCACCTTACATTATTGTTAAAAGCTGTTGTTTCCTGCTGCCTTGACTCTTCATTAGAACAAAATCAAACACGTAATATAGTACTGCCGGATGTCGGGCCATGCGGATTTTTGTCAGCTGCTGCCTGTGTTTTGAAAGAAATGGGCTCTGAGAAAAAGAGCACTATACCAACTCCAGGAACGCTGGCTGCATTCAGAGATGGACACACCCTTCGATACGTGATGATGGCTGAGCCCTATAAGGCGCCAGATGGTTCCGAGTTGCCAATGGTGAGGCTTAAGGGTGATGACAATAAAAAAGTACATATACCATCTGAAAAAGCCCTGTTGCTTGAACCAGCAAATAGCAAAGAAGTTACCTTGGCGACCAGGAAGCAATTAGAACGCTGGCTATTGGCAGTAGAAGAGGACAGCCAAACGGCAGTTCATAGGTTTCATGCCGCAGATACACAAACATCTGTTCTTTATGTAACGACACGATCAGACTTTTTCGCTTATCTCGAGGCCATCTGCCCATACGGCCGCAGGCTCGATGAGCTCATAACGATTGAATACCGAAGTCGTGCAAACAGGTCTGCTTTGGGATCGGAAGCGTCGGTTGTAGACCCGACAATGATTGTGTGCAGTAGCCTGGATGTGGCTGAAAGCATACTTCGTGACAGGGTTGAAGGCTCTCCCAAACCCCTGTACATGGTTGTAGATCGGACTGTGGATCATGTTGCGCTGGAGGCGCTGAAAGAGAGGTGTCGACAATACAACCCTGATATGAAAATAATCGTCATTTCCCAGGTTGATACACGGGCAGGATCTTACCCGGACAGTAAGGATGAATCTGTTTGGTTTATTCAGCCTGAAGCTATCGACCCTGTTTCGGCAGCGAGAAGCCCGATTTCTATCACTGATATTGGCAGAGGGCCTCTTGCTAGGTATGTGAAAAGGCAAAACCGGTCATCCGATGTCAGGTTAATAACTCATTTTGTTGAGTTTGCGGAGTTGGACGAGTTTTATCAAATTGCCCAAAAAATTAAGCTGCGCGCATTCGATGATGACTCGGCCCTTTTACCCTTCGCCATGAGTGCGGAAACAGTCTTAAAGCACATATCAACTTACCCTCCTATGGGAAGTAGTATTTCTGATGAGCATTTGGTTCATGTTCTTGAAAGTCTGGCACAACACGCAGCCGCAATGGGAATGTATGATCAGGATGTCAACTGCGTATTCCGGCGAAGTTGAACGGCTATTCTGATTGAACGTGAACACCTTGCT
Source organism: Shewanella sp. 4t3-1-2LB (assembly GCF_017368415.1). Classification (NCBI taxonomy): domain Bacteria; kingdom Pseudomonadati; phylum Pseudomonadota; class Gammaproteobacteria; order Alteromonadales; family Shewanellaceae; genus Shewanella; species Shewanella sp. 4t3-1-2LB. The sequence goes on along the minus strand of NZ_JAFNJD010000070.1, from coordinate 72 downwards.
CCCTAACGCAAGCTTACTTTAACTGTTATCTCCTAAGTGTTCACGTTCGATGTTTTCCCCTGTGTGTTTGCG